>CAZJDU010000036.1:5883-28691 GCA_964544855.1 uncultured Nocardioides sp. | reverse complement strand
CTAGGTCTGGGGAGTCAACCGGACGACCAGGCGAGGAGAGGGCGGTGCCCGGATCGTGGGCGCCGCCCTCTCGGGTTCGTCGGGTCAGTGGTCGTCTGCGCCATACGTCTCGTCGGAGACGGCTTCTTCCCAGGCCGTCACGCCGAGTGTGACGGCGGTGTGGAGAAGGAACCGGCTGGGCGACGCGCCGTGCCAGTGCCGCACACCCGGAGGGGTCCAGATCATGTCGCCGGCGCGCACGGTGACCTTCTCCGTCTCGCTGCCGACGAAGCCCTCGCCGGCCACGACGATCAGTAGTTGGCCGCCCGGATGGGAGTGCCAGAAGGTGCGCGCACACGGTTCGAAGTGGAGGTTCGCGACGCCCACTCCTCCCTCGGTCGGCCGGATGTACATGTCGGACCATGTCTTGCCGCTGAACGTCCCCTCGACCACTTCCGAATCGAAGCCGTTCCCGCCGCGCATCACTGTGAGCATGAGGCAGAGCCTCCCATGGGTTGTTGACCATGGTCAATAACCCATGGTAGATGTTGTGTCCCCAACAAAGGAGCGCATGAGCGGATGTCAGGCGTGGGACCTGCCGGACGTCCACTCCCCGTCGGCCACCAGCACCGCGTGCCCGTTCTGGCACTCTCGGGCCTGATCACGGGCAGTTTCGTGTCGGCGCTCGCCAGCACGGCTGTCACGCCGGCACTGCCGGGCATGGTCACCGAGCTCGGCGGCGACCAGACGGCGTACACCTGGATCGTCACGGCGGGGCTGCTCGCGATGACCGTGTCGACGACCCTCTGGGGGAAGTTGTCGGACCTGCTCGATCGCAAGCGTCTGGTGCAGCTGAGTCTGGTGATCTTCACCATCGGCTGCACCGCCGCGGGCTTCGGAAACGACACGCCCTGGGTGATCGCCTGTCGCGCCGTGCAGGGCATCGGTCAGGGCGGGCTGATGGCATTGGTGCCGATCGTGATCGCCGATCTGATCCCGGCGCGGGACCGCGGGAAGTACATGGGCATTGTCGTGGCGATCATGGGCGCCGGCCAGCTCGGCGCCCCGGTTCTCGGTGGCGTCATCACCGATTCCTTCGGCTGGCGCTGGGCGTTCTGGGCGTTTGCCCCGTTCGCCGTCCTCTCGCTCGCCCTCATCCAACGGACGCTTCGGCTGGCGCCACGACCGGCACGAAAGGCCGAGATCGACTACCTCGGTGCGGTCCTCATCGCCGGCGGCGTGACAACCCTCCTGATCTGGGTGTCGCACGTCGGCAACGCCTTTGCCTGGTCGTCCTGGGAGACCGTTGTCATGGTGGTGGGTGCCGTGGCAGCGCTCGTCGTCGCCGTGGTCGTGGAACTCCGGGTGCCGGAGCCGATCGTCCCGATCCGCATGGTCAGGGATCGCACGTTCGCACTCGCGACGCTCGCCTCGGTCGCGGTCGGCGCGGCGCTGTTCAGCTCGGCGATCTTCCTGACCGAGTACATGCAGCTGGCTCGAGGCGCTACTCCGACCCATGCAGGCCTGATGATCGTGCCCATGATCGCGGGGCAGATGGTGGGTGGCGTCGTCGCCGGACACGCCGTCAGCCGGACGGGCACGTGGAAGCCGTATGTCGTCGGCGGCGCGATGGTCCTCGCCGGAGGCATGGCCCTGCTGAGCACGATCCGGTCCGATACATCGCTCGCGGCGTTGTCGTTCTTCATGGTGCTCGTCGGAGTGGGCCTCGGCTCGATCGCGCCCAATCTGATGGTGGCAGTGCAGAACTCCGTCGGTGCGCGGGACCTCGGCGCGGCCACGGCCGGCGTCACCTTCGCGCGGAGCCTGGGGGGAGCGCTGGGGGTGTCGGTGCTCGGTGCCTACCTGGCGTCCCGCGTCAGCACTCTGGTCGCCGAGCGCGCGACCGACCTTGCAGCAAGCGCTCCCGACGAGCTCTCGACCGCCCAGCTCGCTGAGGCCCGGGAACGGATCGCCAGCGGTGGCTTCGACGACCTGGCCGAGCTCTCGGGTCCCCTGGGGTCAGCCGTGGACGTCGCTTTCGGTATCGCGGTCTCCGAACTTTTCCTGATCGCCACCCCCATCGCTATCCTCGCAGTGGTGGCGATCGCAATGCTGCCGAACAAGCGGCTGTCCCCCGAGACCGGAGCCGAGCGCCTGGTGCGCGAGACGGCCGTGCTGGCCGATCCCGTGGGCGACGCGATCGGGTCCCGTGGGTCGGAGAGCGAGGGCGAGGGCGCGCGCCCCCGGCGTTCGCGGGAGTCTCGGAGGCCGCAGCGTTGACGGAGCAGTCGACCGCGGCCGGTGAGGCTGCCATTCGTGACATCGAGCGCGAGTTCCAGCGGGTGCTCCGTCAGGTCCGGGTCCGTTGGAAGGATCTGGCTCTGGCCATCCATCCCGATCTGACTCCGATCGGCGCGCGGCTGCTCACTATCCTGGTCGAGGAGGGCCCGACCCGCTCGACGGATCTGGCGGACCGGCTCACGACCGACAAGAGCGTCCTGAGCCGGCAGCTCGCCCAGCTCGAAGAGCTCGGCCTGATCCACCGCCGGGCAGACTCCTCGGACGGGCGGGCGCGCGTGGCGGTCGTCGAGCCGGCCGTGGCGGAGCAGGTGACCGCGCTGCGCAGCCGGCGTCGGCGCGAGCTGCTCGACGATCTCGCTAGCTGGACGAACGCCGATCTCGAGCAGCTCGCCGAGCTGATGCGCCGACTCGTCGACGTCCTCTAGAACTCCCTGTCAGCCCTCCCCAAGACCCACCTCCTGCTGTATCGTATGTTCGATTGAATAATCTTGGTCGACAGGTCGGGGAGACGATGAGGGGAATCAGGACAAGGGCAGTGCCTCAGCGAGTCGTCATCGTGGGTGCCGGCCATGGGGGCGGCACCGCCGCTGCCATGCTGAGGCAGCACGGCTTCGACGGCGAGGTCGTCCTCGTCGGGGACGAGCCGGTCGGTCCCTACCACCGACCACCGCTGTCGAAGTCGCTGCTCAAGGGCGAGCTCCTGCAACCACTGCAGCCGGCGGACTTCTATACCGACCAGTCGATCGACGTCCGCACCTGCACGAAGGTCGTCGCGATCGACCGCGATGCCCGGGCGGTGCGGTTCGACGACGGCGAGTCGCTCGAGTACGACGCCCTCGTGCTCGCCACCGGTGCCCGCGCACGAGCGCTACCCCTCCCGGGGGCTGAGCTGGACGGCGTTCATGAGCTGCGTACGCTGGCCCACGCCGAGGCGCTGAGCACGCTGCTGTCCGGAACCACATCGGTCGCCATCGTCGGCGGTGGCTGGATCGGCCTCGAGGTCGCAGCCTCGGCGCGCGAGGCTGGCGCTGCGGTCACCGTGCTGGAGCGCGAGGAACGTCTGCTGACCCGGGTGGCCAGTGCAGAGCTCGCGGACGCTCTCACCCAGCGACACCTGTCCGCGGGCGTTGAGATCCGCACCGGGGTGACCGTGACCGGATTGCGCGCCGGCGCCGACGGTCACGTGGCAGCGGTCACACTCGCGGACAGCAGCGAGGTCGCTGCCGACCTGGTACTCATCGCCATCGGGGCGGTGCCGGACGACGAGCTGGCCCGGTCCGCGGGCCTTCGCTGCGAGGACGGCATCGTGGTGGACGCCGCCACTCGGACCGACGATCCGCGGATCTTCGCTATCGGCGACGTCGCATCCCAGTCGCTGGGGCTGCTCAACGCCGGGTCCGTCCGGCTCGAGAGCATCCCGAGCGCGATCGAGCAGGCCAGGCAGGCGGTCGCGGCGATCCTCGAGGACGAACCGCCGGTGGTCGAGGTGCCGTGGTTCTGGTCGGATCAGTTCGACCAGAAGATTCAGATCGCGGGGCTGCTTCAGGATGTGGATCGGACCGTCGTCCGGGATCGACAGCCGGACCGACTGTCGGTCGTCCACCTGCACGGCGACCGACTGGTCGCGATCGAGGCGGTCAATGCGACGCGGGACTTCGTCGCGGCGCGCAATGTGATCCGGGGAGGGGCCCCGGTGGATGTCGAGATCCTCGCCGACTCGACCGTGCCGATCCATGAGGCCGTTGTCGCGATCGCCGATGATCCTGTTGCGATGGCCGACGATGCCGCTGCGGATGCGCCGGACACGCACCTGCCAGGCCCAGGCGGTACGCCCGGCGAGCCACGCGTCGTGCTCATCCAGGCCGACGGTCGGGTGGACGCGGTCGGCATCGAGGAGGGAATGACCCTCATGGAGGCAGCCGTCCGCCACAACGTCCCAGGCATCATCGCGGAGTGCGGCGGAACAGCCGCGTGCGGAACTTGTCACGTGGTCGTCGAGGGGTCGTGGCGCGATCGGCTCGCCGATCCGGGCTTCGACGAGACCGACCTGCTGGAGTTCCTGGAGAACAGCCAGGACGGGTCTCGACTCGGATGTCAGATCCCGATGACTGACGACCTGGACGGCATCGTCGTTCGCGTGCCTCCTCCGCACTGACCGCAGGCGGCAGGATCGTCCGGACTGCTTGCCGGAAGCATTCTAGAATGCATACAATCATGGTTCCCGGGGGCGACCCTCGAGCCATCGAACGGAAGGAATCGAGTGGGGATGAGCACGGAGACCCAAGTGCAGGAAGCACCCGTGATGGACGTGCACTGGTCCGATCCGGAGTTCCAGCGAGACGGCTACGCGGTCTTTGACCAGATGCGCGAGGCGGGCCCCGTGGTGTATCTGCCGGGCCCCATGAACGGCCCGTCGCCCATGCCGTTCGATGACGGCTACTACGTCCTGCGGTTCAACACCACGCGGCATGTCGTGGGCAAGCCGCAGAAGTTCCAGCAGCCTCCGGAGTTTGCCACAGCCGCGTTCGGAGACATCACGTTCGAGGCCATCGAGGACCCGCCGCGCCACGGCGAGATCCGTGGCATCTGGGCGCACGAGTTCCAGCGCGGCACGCTGGCAGAGAAGCGGACGCAGATGATCGAGGACGCGATCCGCCAGTACCTTGACCCGATGATCGACCGCGTTCTCGACGGCGAGACGTCGGACCTGATCTCGGTCCACGACGCGGTCCCGATCTCGATCATGCTGACGATGATGGACCTGCCGCTCGCCGACCGGGCCCAGGTCCACACCTGGGCCTCCTCGATGGGTGCCGAGCACGTCACGAAGGCGGAGACCCAGGGTGCTCACCAGCTCCGTGGTGGGGCGGAGCAGCTTCGTGACTACCTCGCCGATGTCCTGATCGAGCGCAAGCGAGACCTGCAGGTCGGCAAACGGCATCCGTCATCGGACCTGCTGAGCATGATGGTCGGTCACGAGGTGGCGGAGACGATGTCGGACTCCGAGATCGTGGCCAACTGCACGCAGCTCGTCTTCGCTGGCGCTGGGACGACGTCATCGCTCATGTCGGCTGCGGTCGTACTGCTCGCCCAGCATCCCGATCAGCGTCGTCGGATCATCGAAGACTCCTCCCTGCTGGGGCCGGCCATCGAGGAGGTCGTCCGCTTCCGTGGCCCCGCGCACGCCGGTCCCTACCGGATGGTGATGGATGGTGACGCCGTCGTCGAAGGCATCCGCATCCCGGAGGGGGCGCTCGTCAGCTGCTTGCTGGGTGCGGTGAATCGGGACCCGAGGCGATGGGACGACCCGGCGACGTTCGACATCGAGCGCCCGGCGAAGCAACACTTCGGCTTCGGCTTCGGCATGCACCACTGCTTCGGCTCCAGCCTGGTGCGGCTGGAGACCGGCCTGTACCTCGCGCGGCTGCTGGAGCGGCTGCCCGACTGGAGCCTCGAGGCCGAGATCGACCTGACGAAGGACCCGTTCTTCGGCAGCGTGGCGGCAGCGATTCCCTCGATCCCGATCGCGAAGGGCTGAACCAACATGGCACGGCTTCACGTCAACACCGACGAGTGCGTCGGCAGTGCGCACTGCACGCTGACTGCTCCCGACCTCTTCGCCATCGACGACGAGGAGGGCTACGTCGTACTGCTCCAACCGGAACCGCCGGAGGATCGGCTGGAGGCTGCCCGAGCTGCGGTGCGGGGCTGCCCGGCGTCTGTCATCTCGCTGGAGGAGTAGCTTCCGGGCGACGGCTGAGACCGACGTCCACGCACGGACGTGACGGCCGCGCCAGCTTGACCGCTGCCGATAGCCCGATGGTGAGAGGTGCCATGCCCAGGAAGACGGCGAAGATCCACTCGTTCGAGGACGCCAGGATCCTCGCCCACAAGCGGGTGCCCAAGGGTGTCATGCAGAAGTTCCGCGGATCCTCGGGCGCAGGCGTGACGACGCGGCGCAACCAGGAGGCACTCGAGCAGATCGAGTTCCTCCCGCACGCTGCGGTGTTCAACGCCCGACCCGAGCTCTCGACGACCATCCTCGGTCACCCGGTGACGATGCCGCTGTACGTCTCGTCCGTCGGTGGTCTCCGAGCTGGACACATCGGCGGGGAGCTCGCCGTCGCGCGCTCCGCCGGTCGAGCCGGCACGATCCAGATGGTCAGTGGAGTCACCAGCACGCCGATCGAAGAGATCACTGCCGCTGCCTCCGGGCCTGTCTTTCAGCAGCTGTACTACTTCGACGACAGGGGCGACATCACGGCGGCTGCGATCGAGCGATGCAAGGCCGCCGGCGTCGCTGCGCTCGTCCTCCTGGGCGATAGCCCGACATACGGTATCCCCGAGATCCCCTACCCTGAGCGGTCGTTCGCGCCTGCTGCGATGACGCCGCGGGATGCCGTCCGGTTCCTCCCGCAGATGTTGCGGCGTCCGGCGTGGACCTGGGACTTCATTCGAGACGGGATGAACCTGCCCATGGCAGCGCTTGCGCGCGATGCGTCGGGTCGGACCCTCGGATTCAATGAGGCGGTGTCCGCACACTTCCGCGCGGCAACGAGCTGGGCAGACCTCCCGTGGATCCGGGAGCACTGGGACGGTCCCATCATCATGAAGGGCATCGTCTCGGTCCACTCGGCAAGGCGAGCCGTGGACGAAGGTATCGATGCCATCGTGGTGTCCAATCACGGGGGCAACTCGCTGGACGGCATGGTACCGACGATCGAGGCGCTGCCCCCGATCGTCGATGCCGTGGGGGACCGGATCGAGATTCTGGTCGACGGGGGGTTCCGGCGGGGAAGCGACGTGGTGAAGGCGCTCGCCCTGGGTGCTCGGGCCGTGGGGATGGGGCGCGGGTACATCTATCCACTCCTCGCGGCAGGCGAGCCCGGCCTCGACCACATGCTCGGCCTCTACCGGCAGCAGATGGAGCAGACCCTGCTCTGGCTCGGCGTCGGGTCGATCCACGAGCTGAACCAGTCGTATCTCAGCCTCCCTCGGTAGCTCACCTCAGGTCACCGAGCCCGTCACGGCGCGTCCGGCCGCCTGAGCTGCGATCGACAGCGCTGCGACGATCTGCTCGATCGACTCGGCCGGCACCGGCGACTGTGGCCCCCATGCGGTCAACGCACATGTCAGGGCGCCGTCGTCGGTCAACACGGGCGCGGAGACCGTGTGGAGCTCGACCTCGGTCGCGGTGCTGAGCCATCGAGGGTTGTAGAAGTCGGTGGCGTTCGCGAGCGCCTCATGCACGGTCGAGCGCGTGACGACGGGGTCGCGGTCCGCGAACATCTGCGCCAAGGCGTTCGGTCTGTCGCCGTCCGGCTCGGTCGCCGCGATGGCGCGCCCGTCGGCCCGGACCCGCTCGAGCAGCATGGCGGCCTGGGCGAGCTGCTCGGAATCCGCTGGCAGGTCGCGCAACCACAACCCGCGGGTCATCTCGTCGCCGTAGGCCGCCAACACCGACCCCACTGGCGCGGCGAACGGCGCGCGCTGGCCGACCCGGGTCGGCAACTGGTCGTTCTGGAGCCGGCCGGCCGCCGCGGCGATCACGATCTCGTCGCCGACCAGGCACATGGCCGTCACCTCGGTGTCCAGCTGGTCGGCGAGGTGCTCCATGACCGGCCGGATCAGGTCGATCCGGCGCAGTTGCCGCACGAGGTCGGCGTCGTTGCCTGCGAGTGACATGGGACGGAACGAACCGTAGCCGCCACGGAAGAAGAGCAACGGGTACGTCGAGCTCAGGATCTCGAGGTGGTCGACCAGGCCGACGACGATGTGGTGGTCGCCAGCGTCGTGGATGTCCTCGAGAGTGCAGTCGATGTAGGCGACGGAGCCGTCGAGCACCGGGTTGCCGTGGGGCGACGGCGTCCAGCTCAGACCGTCGAACTTGTCGACCTTCCGCGTCGCGATCAGCCGGCATGCGGCCTCCTGGTCTGCGCTCATGATGTTGACGCAGAACCGAGGGCCGGCCTGGCGCAGGGCGCGCCACGAGTCCGAGGTCTTCGAGGGCAAGAAGGCGACGAGGGGGGGATCCAACGACACCGAAGTGAACGAGCCGACCGTCATCCCGGTCGGCTGCGCGTCGGCGTCCGTCGCTGTCACGACGATGACCCCCGTCGGGAACTGTCCCAGGACCTGGCGGTACTGATCGGCGGTGATCATCGAGCCGGTGACTGACTCATGCGCGATCGCCGACCTCAGGGGACGCTGAGCAGGGAGATGCGGTCGCGGTCGAAGTCGATACGACGCGACGCCAGGCGCCATGCTCCGCCGTCCTCGACCAGGCGGTCTCGGTAGGTCGCGAAGCCCTGGATGCTGGTCGTGCCGTCGTTGGACGTCACAAGGAATGTCACGTAGGAGATGGCGGTGGCAGAGCCGTCCTCGGCCCGGTCGACCAGGATGTTGGTGAGCAGGTGGCGTCCGACCTGCTGGGCGGAGTCACGGGCCGCCGCCGTGTCGGTGACATAGGTGAGGAGCTCGTCGCGTCCAGGTCCGATCCGGCGCTCCTGGCCGGGGAACTCGAGCACGAAGTCGTCGGTGACCAGGTCACCGAGCTCGGAGAAGGTGCGCTCGTCGGAGAGGAAAGCGAAGCGCAGGATGACATTGACGATGGCGCTCGACATGAGTGGACTATAGCATTCATGATCGAATGCACATCTTGCGCCAGGAGGTCTTCTGTGGCACGTCTCCGTTTCAATGCGTTCACCATGAACAGCGTGGCGCACATGCACCCCGGTCAGTGGGCTCGCCCCGGGTCCACCGCGTTGGATTACACGCGACTCGAGACCTGGGTGGAGCTGGCCAAGCTGCTCGAGCGTGGCCGCTTCGATGCGATCTTCTTCGCTGACAGCATTGGCACGCAGGACATCTACCGTGGCAGCCGCGATGTCGCGGTCGAGCAGGCCATGCAGTTCCCGGTGAACGACCCGACGCCGCTGATCCCGGCCATGGCCCTTGCGACCAAGCACCTGGGGTTCGCCTTCACGTCCTCGGTGATCCAGGATCTGCCCTACGTCTTCGCGCGCCGTGCCTCGACCCTCGACCACCTGACCGACGGACGGGTCTCATGGAACATCGTCACGTCGTTCCTCGACAGCGCGGCGCGGAACCTGGGATGGTCCGCCCTCCCGCCGCACGCCGAGAGGTATGCCCGCGCCGATGAGTACGTCGACGTGGTCTACCAGCTGCTCGAGGGGAGCTGGGAGGATGACGCCGTGATGCGCGACCTCGAGCGTCGCATCTACGCCGATCCCGCCAAGGTGCACGACATCAACCACAGTGGCGAGTACTACGACGTGGTCGGCCCTCACCTCGCCGAGCCATCGCCACAGCGCCTCCCGGTCCTGTTCCAGGCGGGGTCGTCCGAAGTGGGACGCGAGTTCGGCGCCCGCAACGCGGAGGCGGTGTTCCTGGCGGCGCGGCTCCCAGAGGCGGCGAGGGTTCAGATCGAGGACATGCGCACTCGGGCCCGTGCCCACGGCCGGGCCGACGGCGACATCCTCTTCTACCAGGGGCTCTCGTTCATCGTCGGCGGCACGGAGAAGGAGGCCCAGGCGAAGGCCCGGGAGATCGACGAGTACGCCAACGACGAAGGTTACGCCGTGGTGATGAGCGGTGCTCTTGGGGTCGACCTCTCCGACTACCCCCTCCACACCCCGGTCGGCGAGCTCGAGCAGTACAGCATCCACGGCGCCGTGCGCGGCCTCGTTGACTCCGCCCCCGACAAGACCTGGACGTTCGGGGACGTGCTTCGCTACATCAGCGAGCAGCGCATCGTCGGGACCCCCGAGCAGATCGCCGACGGACTGCAGCACTGGATCGATGCCGGGGTCGACGGGATCAACATCCGCTTCCACGCGATGCCTGGCACGATGGTGGACTTCGTCGAGGGTGTCACGCCCGTGCTGCAGGAGCGCGGGATCCAGCAACGCGAGTACCGACCGGGAACCCTGCGTGAGAAGCTCTTCGACGGCACGTCCGGGCCGCGCGTCAATGAGCGTCACCCGGCTGCCAGGTACCGCCATCGACGAGCGTGACCTGTTCGGGCATGACGGCAGGTGCCGAGGTCCCCGGTGCGGGGGGCCATTCCTCGGCTGGTCACCTGGGGCGTCAGGCGCGGACGTAGGACGTCTTGGTGATGGTGTAGAAGTCGCCTGCTGCCCGACCCTGCTCGCGCTGGCCATACGACGATCCACGACGTCCGCCGAAGGGAACGTGGTAGTCGCTACCAGCGGTGGGAAGGTTGACGTTGACCATTCCCGCCATCGACTCCCTGCGGAACTTGGTCGCGCTGGACAGGGACGTGGTGTAGATGCCCGAGGACAGCCCGAAGTCGGTGTCGTTGGCGGTGGCGATCGCCTCGTCGAGATCGGCGACCCGGATGACTGAGGCGACAGGCCCGAAGACCTCCTCGCGGTTGATCGTCTGGTCGTTGCTCGTGCCGACGAGAAGGGCGGGGGACAGGAAGTAGCCTTCGGTGTCGCGCTCTGCCATCTCACCACCGATGACCTGGGCGCCGTCGCTCGTGGCGACCTTGATGTAGCGGTGGTCCTGGTCGAGCTGGGACTGGTCGACCACCGGTCCCATCCGGGTCTCGGGATCGCGGGCGTCACCCACCGTCATGGCAGTCATGGCCGCCGTCATCCGCTCCACGAACGCGTCGTGGACCTTGTCGGTCACGATCAGACGTGAGGAGGCCGTGCACCGCTGCCCGGTCGACCCGTACGCGCCCTCGATCGCCCCTGCGACCGCCTCGTCGAGGTCCGCGTCGTCGAGGATCACCAGGGGGTTCTTGCCACCCATCTCGAGCTGGACCTTGGCACCGTGCGCCGCGGCCGACATGAGGACCTGGTTGCCGGTGGCGGCGGAGCCCGTGAACGAGACCGCGTTGACCCGGCTGTCGCCCGTGAGCACGTCGCCGATGTCCCGACCGCGCCCCATCACCAGGTTGAGCACGCCGTCGGGCAGCCCGGCGCGGTGCAGGATGTCGACGAGGTGCCAGGCCGATGCCGGGACGAGGTCGGCGGGCTTGAACACGACGCCGTTGCCGTGTGCCAGCGCAGGCGCGATCTTCCACGCAGGGATGGCGATCGGGAAGTTCCAGGGCGTGATGATGCTCACGACGCCGACGGGCTCCTTGCTGACAAGCACCTCGACACCCGGACGGGTCGAGCCGAGGTACTCACCCGGGTTGCGCAGGGCCTCGCCGGCGTGGAACCTCAGCACCTGGCCGGCTCGACGCACCTCGCCGATCGCCTCGACCAACGTCTTGCCTTCCTCGCGGGCCAGGAGATCGCCCAGCTCGTCGGCGCGCTGCAGCACTTCGTTGCCGGCGCGGTCGAGCACCTCGCCACGCTCTGCACCCGGCAGCCGCGCCCATCCCGGCTGCGCGGCCTCGGCCGCCGCCACGGCGTCGCGGGCCTGGTCGGCGTTGGCGCGGGTGAACTCGCCGACGACGTCGCTCAGGTCGGAGGGGTTGATGTTCGGTCCTGCCGAGGCACCCTCGGCAGTCCCTCCATCGATCACGTTTGCGTAGACCATCAGTGACTTCCTGGCTCGTGGGATGGGAGAGTGCTTCTGGAGCAGCACTCTGCAGGCAAGATTGTATGTCGACTCGAGGTGGGTGTCGACCGGCATCGCGGCGCCACGTCACGATCACGGCCATCGTTCGCGCGACGATACGCACGTCTGGTGGACACCATCTCCGCATCCATCTGGGTCGCGCTCGACACTCCGGAGGGGACGGGCATCTCGCGCATGCCGGAGGGCTAGCGTCCGGTGAGCGAGAGCGCAGCGTGGACGATCGATGTCGTGTCGATGCCGTGCAAGCGGTGGGCCGCATCCAGGTCCGACGACTGGCCGAACTCGGTCACGCCGAGGTTGATCGTCCTGGCTCCGCCCAGGCCGGCCAGGAAGGCGAGGGTGTGGGGGTGTCCGTCCATCACGGTGACCAGGGGTGCCGGGTGCTCGGCCGGGAACAGCTCCGAGGCGATGTCGGTGCCGCGGCCCTGGCTCGAGCGGAACACGAGGTCGGGGCTGGTCAGGCACACGACACCGGCGATCACGCCCTGTTCGGTGAGCAGCTCGGCCGCCGCCACCACCTCGGGCATCATCGCGCCCACGCCGACCAGCGTGACCTGCTCGTCGCCCGGGTGGTGCCTGGTGATGCGGTAGCCGCCGGCGACGGACTGTCGGCGCCGCCGCTCGAGCAGGTGCTCCTCGTCGGGCACGGCAGCGAGCGCCGGGTCGACCGGCCGCGTCGACAACCGGAAGTAGGCGGAGGTCCCGCCCGGCACTCCGACGTGGCTCATCGCCTCGAGGAGACACCACGAGAGGTCCTGCGCGAAGGCCGGCTCCCAGGCCACACATCCGGGCTGCTCGAGGCCGATCGACGGCGTGGTGATCGACTGGTGCGCACCTCCCTCGGGTGCCAGCGTCACCCCGGACGGCGTGCCCACGATGATCGACTGCCCACCCGCGTAGATGCCGTAGGACCACGGCTCGAGCGCACGTGACACGAAAGGGTCGTAGAGCGTCGCCATCGGGATGAGTCGCTCGCCCCATCGCGACCAGGTCGCGCCGAGCTCACCGAGGAGACCGACGAGGTTGACCTCGGCGATCCCGAGCTCGATGTGCTGACCTGTGGTGATCTCGGACCACTTCAACACCCGCTCGGCGTCGTCCGCGAACCAGTCCTGGCGATTCTGCGGGGACCACACTCCCGTCTTGTTGATCCAGCCGCCGAGGTTCGTGGACGAGGCGACGTCCGGGCTGCACGTGACGACGCGTGCGGCGATGTCGGGCGCCTCCCGGGCGAGATCCGCGAGGAAGCGACCGAGCGCTGCCTGGGTGGAGATCGGAGACCGCTGGGTCCGCGACAGCGACGAGGGGACCTGCCGGGGGCGCGGAGGCACGACTGCCGGGCGAGCAAGCTCGTCCCTGCGGACGTTGCACAACGTGTCCGCATCCGAGCCGGCCGCGAACCTGCGCCACGGGTCGGCCAGGTCGGCGCCGACCGCGTCGGCGAGCGCTGCCATCTGCGTCTCGCTGAGGAGTGCCGAGTGATTGTTGGGGTGGCCCTCGGTCGGGAGGCCGCGGCCCTTCACGGTGTAGGCGAAGATGATCGTGGGTCGGGTGTCGTCGACCTGACGGTAGGTGTCGACGAGGAGATCGATGTCATGCCCTCCGAGGTCGCGGACCGCCTCGGCGAGCTCGCTCGTGCTGATCGATGAGACCAGGCCTCGCAGCGTCTCCGAACCCGTGTTCCCGACCAGGCGATCAACGATCTGGGAGGAATCTGACCGGAGCATCCGCTGATACTCCTCGTTGGGCATCTCTTCGAGACGTGCCTGGAGCTCGGCGCCGCCGGGTCGTTCGAAGAGCGCAGAGATCGTGCGTCCCCACTTGAGTGCGATGACCTGCCAACCCACGGCCTCGAACATGCCCATGAGCCGATGGATCTGGACGTCGGGTACGACGCGATCAAGGGACTGCCGGTTCAGGTCGACGATCCACAGCAGCTCGCCCAGGTGCGGAACGGAGGGGTCCGCCACCGCCTCCCAGATCGCACCCTCGTCGAGTTCGGCATCGCCCAGCAGGCTGATGAACCGTCCCGCCTCCGGGGTCGTCTCGAAGTGCGAGGTGACGTAGCGGTGGGAGATCGCCGCCCACAAGGGAGCAGTGGCTCCGATACCGACCGACCCGGTCGAGAAGTCGACCGTGTCGGGGTCCTTGGACCGGCTCGGGTACGACTGGAGTCCGCCCTCCGCGCGAAGCGTGGTCAGATAGCCGGGGTCGAGGTCTCCGAGGAGATAGTTGATCGCGTGGAGCACCGGAGAGGCGTGCGGCTTCACCGACACGCGGTCGTATCGGGTCAGCTCGGAGAACCAGAGCGACACCATGATGTCGACCATCGAGGCGCTCGACGCCTGATGCCCCCCGACTTTGACGCCGGTCGGGTTCGGGCGGCCGTTGTTGGCGGAGTCGACGATCGCGGTCGAGAGCCATCGGACCTTCTGCGCGATCGCGTCGAGGACGTCTGTCCGGGGCGTGGTGGGCCGTGCTTGCAGCTGGGTCATGGGAGTGTTCTCCGCCTCGTCAGTCATCGGTGTCGAAGGTCGGGGCGAGCCCGCGGGCGTACTGGATGTCGTCGTTGCTGGCGCCTGCCGCGATGCTCGGCCAGACGAGGGCCTGGTCGTCGACTCGGAAGTCGATCACCACGGGCACGTCGTCGATCGCCATCGCCTTGGCGATGACGGCGTCGACCTCGTCGGCGGTATCGCAGGCGAGCCCGACGCATCCGAGGGCATCGGCGAGCTGGACGAAGTCGGGCACGGGCCGCGCCGCGGGCGACGAGAAGCTGACGTTGTTGACGCGCTCGTCGTAGTAGAGCGTCTGGAGCTGGCGCACCATGCCGAGGGACCCGTTGTTGATGAGTGCGACCTTGATCGGTATGCCCTCGGCAGCGCACGTGGCGAGCTCCCGGCTCGTCATCTGGAAACAGCCGTCCCCGTCGATGCACCAGACCGTGGCATCGGGGCGTCCGACCTGCGCGCCCATGGCCGCAGGAAGGCCGAACCCCATGGTGCCGAGGCCTCCCGAGTTGAGCCAGGTGGACGGGTGCTCGAAGGTGATGAACTGGGCCGCCCACATCTGGTGCTGGCCGACACCACTGGTGAAGATGGTCTGTGGACCGCCGGCGAGCTCGCTGAGGCGCTCCAGTACGAACTGCGGTGGGAGGCTGCCGTCGTCGGGTCGGTCGTAGCCGAGTGGATAGCGATCCCGGAGATCGACCAGCCGCCGGTGCCAGGGGGAGACGTCGGGCAGGAGGCCAGTCGAGATCCGCCCCAACAGGCAGCGCAGTGCTGCCCGGCAGTCCGCGACGAGGGGGACGTCGGCGGTGCGGTTCTTGCCGACCTCGGCCGCGTCGATGTCGACGTGAACGATCCGTGCGCCGGGCGCGAAGGTGGAGGGGTCGCCGGTGACCCGGTCGTCGAACCGGGCACCGAGAGCGATGACCAGGTCGCTGAGCTGCAGCGCCATCACGGCCGGGACCGTGCCGTGCATCCCCGGCATGCCGAGGTTGCGCGGATGCGAGTCGGGGACGGCGCCGCGGGCCATCAGGGTCGTCACGACAGGGATCCCGGTGGTCTCGACGAGGTCGAGCAGCTCGGCTGTCGCTCGGGAGCGGATGACACCCCCGCCGACGTACAGCACCGGCTGGCGCGACCGGTAGATCTCGCTCGCGATCGCGTCGACGGCCTTGCTGCTGGGTGCAGGCGCCGGCCGGGAGACCCGGGCGTACCCTGATCGCGCTGTCGGCGCGGTCCGCCCCGTCGACGGTGCGCGGAGGGCCGTGCTGCTGATGTCCACGAGGACCGGTCCGGGGCGGCCGGCCGACGCCAGTGTGAAGGCCTCGGTGATCGTGGACCCGATCTCGTCGGGATCCGTGACGGAGTAGCTGTGCTTGACGATGGGCGCGGTGATGCCGCAGATGTCCACCTCTTGGGAGGCGTCCCGCCCCATGAGGGCGTTGCCCACCTGCCCGGTGATGGCCACGACCGGGACCGAGTCCATGTGGGCGTCCGCGAGCGCCGTCACGAGGTTCGTCGCGCCGGCCCCGGACGAAGCCATACAGACGCCGACGCTGCCTGTGGCAAGGGCGTAGCCCGCTGCGGCGTGGCCGGCTCCCTGCTCGTGCCGCACGAGCACGTGCCGGACCGACGACCGGAGCATGGCATCGTACGCCGTCTCGATGGCGTCGCCAGGAAGCCCGAACACCACCTCGACCCCGACGGACTCCAACGCCGCCATCAGATGGTCGGCACCTGTCATCGCCGCTCGACCCACGTGCGTCCCTCCCTCGGCTTTTCGGCGCAACAACTGTGCGCGATGAGCAGCCCCTGGGCAATGGGTCGTGCGTACCCATGCGAGAATGCGCACGATCGCTGGCTCGATCGGTCAATTCGCGGCATGATCTCCTCATGCCTCAGCATGGTTACTCTGCGGAGGGACGCGCGGTGCAGCTCGACGACATCGATCGTCAGCTCCTCGACCTCCTCCGACGCAACGCCCGGATGCCCGTGAGCGAGCTCGCGCGGGCCGTCAAGCTCTCGGCAGCGCCCGTGAGTCGACGCATCGACCGCCTCGAGCACAGCGGCGTGATCCGCGGGTACGTGACCGTCATCGACGACCAGGCCGCCGGCGACCTGTACGCCTTCACCGAGATCCGCCTGACGGGCGATACCGAGACCGGAGTCCTCGAGGAGGTGCTGCGGGAGATGGACGAGGTCCAGAACTTCTTCACGGTCGCGGGTGACCCGGACGTGCTCGTCAGACTTCGCGTGCGCGACGTCGATCACCTTCAGCGCGTCGTGAACACGATCCGCCGAACCGGCCGCGCGACGGGCACCAAGACGCTGATCGTCATGTACGACTGGACTCGGGGGCAAGACGTCTAGAGGGGGCATGGCCGAGCGGTGGGTCAGGCAAGGTGGGAGCGGTCCACGCCGCCGAAACCGTACGGATCGAGCGACGCGTGGGGGAAGGGCGCCTGCTCGACGAGCTGGAAGCCGACGCCCTCGGGGTCGGTGAAGTTGACGACCCGCACATCGCCGAGCCTTCCTCCTAGTTGCCACAGCTCGGGCGCACCGACGGTGATCTCGCCTGAGCGCGCCCAGCTCGAGTCGCACAGCGTTCGGTGTGCGACGTCGAGGTCGTCGACCTCGAGCGCCATCCGCTGGACGCCGAGGTGGTGCGGTAGCGGGTAGGGCTCGGGGTTCTGCGGCGAGAGGTCCCACTCGAGCCAGTCGAAGATGACTCGGTCGTCGCCCCGGACCGTCAGGAGTGCACCGTCGTGGGTGGTCACTCCGCCACCCGGGCTGTAGACGTTGGGCGCAGGTGCCGGCGTCTGGAGCCCGCGGACGAAGTCCAGGCCGAGCGTGTCGACATAGAACGGGAGGGAGCGGCGGACGTTCGCGGTGTTGTGCGCGATCGTCACCGGTCCGCGGCGGTCCCGTGTCGCATGACCGACCCACTCGACGGCCACGCCGTCCGGGTCGTGGCAGGTGAAGACCCGGTACGACGATGGCGGAACGTCGGGGTGGAGCTGGATGGGACGGTCCGTCGTCTCGGTGAACGGTGCTCCGCCGTGCGCGATGACGGTCTCGCGGGCCCGGTCGATGTCGTCGACGAGCGGGCAGATCCGATACCAGCCGACGTTCGTGTGCGAGCGATACGGCGTGCCGACCGGGGTCGGACTCAACCACTGCACCAGGTGCAGCATCGGGAATGTCTCGGTCTGCGTCGGATCCTGGAGGAGGTAGCCGCGGAACCTGCCCCGTTCGAAGCCGAACGTCGCGAAGGCCTGATCGGCGGCCGTCTCGCCGACCACTTCCAGCATCGTGGTCGCCTCGTAGAACTCGCGTGACCGCTCCAGGTCGGAGACGTTCACATCCCAGTGCGATACCCGGTTCAGCCGATTCCTGATGCCCCGATCCGAGGCGGGTGTCGCGGGCACGGTGTTCGTCATGGCAGGTCTTTCGCTTCGCGTCGACGTCGAGTCCACGGAGTCGAGCACCTCAGGCGGAGTACGACGAGAGGGCCCGCGCACCCTTCAGGGCTGCGAGACTCGGGCCCATGTCGGCGAAGTTCATGTCGCCGTCGACGAGCACATCGAGCACAGTGGGCACATCGCGCTGCAGGGCCGCCTCCAACTCGCCCGCGAGGTCGGCCGGGTCCGTGATCCGGGCGCCTTCGCAACCCATGCCCCGGGCGATCGCGGCATAGTCGAACGTGCCGAGGTCGGTGCCGAGTGCTTCTCCGGTGCCGTGCCGGGAGTGGGCGAACTGATGGTTGTTGAGCACGACCACCACCACACCAAGCTTCTCCTCGGATGCGGTGAACAGACCGTTCATGGTCATCGCGAACCCGCCGTCGCCGCAGATGGCCAGCACCGGTTTGTCGCCATCGACCAGCTTGGTGGCGATCGCGCTGGGCACGGCGTAGCCCATCGATCCCGTTCCGTTGTGGAGGTAGCCGCCGGCCGTACGGGTCTGGAAGAAGCGCGTCGTCCACAGCCGGTTGGCTCCCGCGTCACAGGTGACGACGGAGTCCTCGGGCAGCGCCTTCATGATCTCCGACATGACGCGCGGAGGAGCGATCGGCTGGCTGCTGCTGTCGTAGAGGTCGGTGTCGTAGTACCCGAGCTCGGTGCGAAGGCGCTGGACCGCCTCGCCGGACGTCGAGACCGCGGTCGACTCAGGCGTGCCGTCGAGCAGTTGCTTGATGACGGCCGACGCGTCGCCGACCAGGGAGTGCGCAACGGGGAAGGTCCAGCCGACGTTCTTGGGCTCGATGTCGATCTGTACGAGAGTCTGGCGCGTGGGGTCGATCAGGTCCGGGTGCGCGTTGCCGGTGTCGCTCACCCCCAGGCGCGTTCCGATCGCGATGACCAGGTCAGCGTCGGCGATGTAGGCGTTGGCGGTCTGGTGACCGTAGCCGCCGAGGATCCCGAGCGCCAAGGCGTGATTCTCGGGGAAGCAGCCCTTGCCGGCGATGGTTGTGGCGACGGGGGCGCCGAGACGCTCGGCGAGCTGCTGGAGCTCGACGTACGCCTGGGCGACACGCACACCGTTGCCGGCGACGATCACCGGACGATCGGCGGCCGCGATCGCCTCGGCCGCAGCGGCGACATTCGCCGGGTCGGCCGGCTGCTTGCCCGAGGGCAGATAGCCGCGCGTCGGGTAGAGCCGCGGGATGGTGTCCGGGCCGATGCTGCCGTCGACGGCAGGACCGGTCATGACGACTGCGGTCGGGCCGGGCGTGCCGGACAGCGAGTGCTTGATGGCGAGCTGGACTGCCACCGGGACCTCGCCGGCCTCGCGGACGACGAAGACCTGCTTGGTCACTGCGTTGAGCATCTGCTCGAGGTTGGTGGTGCCGTAGTGGCCGGTGACCGCCTGGTAGGGCGCATGAAGTGCGTAGGGCGTCACATCGCAGAAGTCGGTGAGGATGACCATGGGCGAGCCGGATCGCTGGGCCTCGACGATGCCGGTGAATCCCCAACCACTCATCCAGGGGCCCTGCCCCATGACCACCCCGGGCACGCCCGTGATGCGTCCTACCGTCTCGGCCATCTGGGTGGCGACGGTTTCCTGGCGGACCGAGACGTACTTGATGGTGTCGCGCTTGGCGAGGGCCCCCAGCATCTTGGCCGTGTGCCCGCCGCGGAGGCCGAAGATCATGTTGATCCCGGCATCCTCGAGCACGTCGAAGACTGCATCGCCCACCGAGACGGGTTCGGTGAGGGCCGGCTGCGTTGTCACGGGCACTTCTCCAATCCTCCGCAATGCGGAAACCTTTTGCATTCAAAGTAGCATGCCGACGTGCCGGCTGGCACACTGCACCTATGACAGATCGAGTCGAGCTAGGCGACGGCCTGGTGGTCACGGTCCAGGGCTTCGGGGCGATGTCTCTCTCCGGCGGCTATGGACCGATCGCGGACGACGCTGCGTTGCGGACGCTCCACGAGGTCGTCGACAGTGGCATCACGTTCCTCGACACGGCCAACGGCTACGGCGGGGGTCGGAACGAGGCCCTGATCGGCCAGGTGCTCGCCGCTCGCCGGGAGGACATCCAGGTCGCCACCAAGTTCGGCTTCGTCCAGGACCCCGGCCGAGGCGGGCGGGGTGTCCGCGGTGACCGGGAGTACGTACGCGCGCAGATCGACGGCAGCCTCAGCAGGTTGGGCACCGACCACGTGGACCTCTACTACCAGCATCGCGTGGACGCCACGGTCCCGATCGAGGAGACGGTTGGCGCCATGGCCGAGCTGGTCGCTGAAGGAAAGGTCCTGCACCTGGGCCTCTGTGAGGTGACCGACGAGGAACTGCGTCGAGCCGCTGCTGTTCACCCCATCGCCGCCGTGCAGACGGAGTGGAACGTCGTCAGCCGTGATGTCGAGCGTCTCGTTGTGCCGACCGCGGCCGAGCTCGCAGTCGGGTTCGTCCCCTACTCCCCGCTGAGTCGCCAGCTGCTGACCGGGCATCTCCCCATCGAGCTGGAGCGCAGCGACGTGCGCAGCCGGTTCCCTCGGCTGGGGAGTCGGGAGAACCGCGCTGCGAACGATGCGGTGGTCGAGGAGATCGCGGCGGTTGCCGCCGAGATCGGGGCCACCCCGGCCCAGGTCGCTCTGGCCTGGCTGTACGACAAGGGTCGCGAGCTCGGGCTCCCGGTCGTGCCGATTCCCGGGACGCGGTCCGCAGAACGGGCGGCCGAGAACGCTGCGGCAGCCGGGATCCCTCTGTCGAGTAGCCACATGGTGCGACTGGATACGCTCGCCGCGAGGGTTCGCGGCCACCGATCAATCACTCCGGATCTGGTCTCGTCCGCCCGCGAGTAGGCCAGATCGGCCCGACACGCGGGAGGTTCGGAGATTGGGCGATTCTGGCATACAGTATTGTACGCACTGTTCCCGGTCGCGTTCGCCCAGTGCCTGACGCGTGCGTATCGGGTGACCGACCCAGAGAGGGAGAGCCATGCCACGCACCCAGACCGCGGCCAACGGTTCTCGGCCCGATGGTGCCGTGGCCGCTGCTGCGGAGGCGATCCGCGAGATGATCCGTCGGCGAGAGCTCCTCCCCGGGGAGCCTGTCCGTCAGCAGGACATGGCTGAGCGGCTCAACGTCAGTCGAGTGCCGATCCGGGAGGCGCTCAACTCGCTTGAGAAGGAGGGCCTGCTCAGGCACCAGCGGAACCGGGGCTACTCCGTGGTGAAGCTCAGTGCGGAGCAGCTCGGGCAGATCTATCTGATGCGCAGGCTGTTGGAGACGGCGATGATGGCCGAGATCGTCTGGCCGGACGATGAGCAGCTGGCCGTGATCGCTGCCATCAACGCCGAGCTCGCTGATGCCGCCAAGGCCGGAGAGCCGGGGCGGGTCGCGGTCCTG
Source organism: uncultured Nocardioides sp. (assembly GCA_964544855.1). GTDB lineage: Bacteria > Actinomycetota > Actinomycetes > Propionibacteriales > Nocardioidaceae > Nocardioides. The sequence goes on along the minus strand of CAZJDU010000036.1, from coordinate 7,464 downwards.
AACCGGGAGTTCCACGAAGCGATCTTCGAGTTGTCGCCGCTCGACATCGTGCACCGCGAGGTCATGCGTCTGTGGCAGATGTCCGATTCCTACCGCGCGTTCTACTTGGCGGGACCCTCTCGCTACCACACCTCCGAGGAGCACGACGGCATCATCGACGCGCTTCGGCGACAGGATCTCGACGACCTCGTCCGACGCCTCGACCACCACCGCGAACGTGCCCTCGACGAGGTCGGCACGCTCCTGGGGTAAGCCGGCTCCACGCCACGCACGTCCCCGACAACGGGATGGCGGCCGCCGTGGCCGACCTGGTCCTCCCTGCGATTCCCGTTCGACGGATACGTCAACCTCCTCGCCGGTTGGCGGGCGCGTGACCTGAAGTGTATGTTATTTCTGATTCAATAATTCCACCGCGCCACGATGCCCTGCGGCTGCCATGTGAGGAGATGTCATGTCCACGATCTCGAGGGCCATCGTCGTTGGCGTCGACGGCAGCGACACCGCTGCTCTCGCGGCGCGCAAGGCCGCCGGCCTCGCGTCGTCGCTGGGGGGCGAGCTCCACGTCGTGTGTGCCTTCGATGGCCTCGAGACGGAGGTCATCCAGGTGGGGAGCGACCAGATCCGACTCTCGACCGCCGGGGACGCCCAGTTCCTGGCTGACCGCATCGCCGAGGAGCTCCGTGCCTCTCACCCGGGCATGGCGGTCACCGGGTCCGCCGTGGAGGGCAAGCCCGCCGAGGTGCTCACGCGGGTTGCCGAGCAGCTGGACGCAGAGCTCATCGTGGTGGGGAACAAGCGCGTCCAGGGAATGGGGCGGATCTTCGGCAACATCGCCGGCGCGGTCGCTTCGCACGCACCGTGCGACGTGTACATCGCGCACACCCATGCGCGCGGCTGAGGTCGGCGCCGCCGGTCGCTGAGCTGGAGTCCGACGGCAGGGTCTACCTCGTGACAAGTGGCGGCCGTGGGTCGGCGCGTCGTACGCCGAGACGCTGCAGAGCCGGGGGCGCGGGTCGTCGTCACGACATCGGGACCGGTCTCGAGGGCAGAGAGACCAGCGCCGGACCCGCCGAGGGCCTCCTCGCTCGGATCCGGGCGAGGGGCCAGGAGGCGACGGCGAACGTCGACTCCGTCGCTACCGTAGAGGGTCGCCGCTCGTTGGTGGAGTCCGCCGTCACGGGGTACGGACGGCTGGACGGCGTGATGCACAACGCGAGCATCGACCCGGCCCTGGCTCCCGTGGCCGACTTCGCCCACGCGGACCTCGACCGAGGCGATAGCCCCGTAGGCGGCAGCCAAGACCGGGGTGATCGGGCTCGCCCGCGCCGTGGCTCACGACGGCGCTGAGAGTCGAGACTCGCGGTCGTCCCCAGCTGGACTGGTCGCCCGAGAACTACCGCGGCCATTCTCGACGAGCTCACCGCCCGCGGCGAACTGGTGCCGATCGACAGCTCGAGCGAGTGGCGGCGGCTCGGCCTGGAGTCACCGCTCCGCGCCGGGGCTCAAGCGTCCGAGGTCGAGCCCGGCATGCCGGACTTCCTTCGCGCGATCGCCAGGTCCGCGCCGGCGCCGACGACACGC
>CAZJDU010000036.1:0-5783 GCA_964544855.1 uncultured Nocardioides sp. | reverse complement strand
CCCCCGCGCGATCGTCAGCTGGCCGGCGACCAGTCCAGCACCATCGAGCTGTAGAACTGCCACGCGCTGGCCTGGACACCCCCGACCTCGTCGGTGGCGTAGAGGATGTTCGGTCGCGTGACGATCGGGATCAGCAGCGCCTGCTCGACACTCACCCTCGACATCTCGGCGAAGATCTCGGCCTTCTCCGCCGCATCGGCGGTCTGGGCGCGGCTGATCAGGTCATCCATCTCGGCGTTCACCGCTCCGAAGGGATTGAGGAACGCTCCCTCGGCCCACCAGGACATCGCATCCATCAGCATCGGCTGGAACACCGGAGAGTACTGGACCGCCGGGCGGGTCGTCGCCTTCGCGAGGAAGTCCGACTGGGTCGTCGAGGCCTTGACATCCATGGTGACGCCGACCTCCGCGAGGTCCTGAGCCACCGCTTCGGAGATCGGTCGGCCGTAGGCGCCGCCGAATCCCTGGGTGGTGACGTCGAAGCTGAATCCGTCGCTGAAGCCGGCGTCGGCGAGCAACTTCTTGGCCTTCTCCGCATCGAACGGGTAGTGGTCCTGCAGTGCGTCCACCCAGCCGTCGGAGGTGCGGATCTGCGAGGTCGACTCGGCGAGAGCTCCGAACAGCGAGCTGGCGATGGGTTCCCGGTCGATCGCGTAGTTGAGCGCCTGACGCACGCGTACGTCGCCGAGGGCAGGGACCATGCTTCCATCGCGGTCCATCAGGACGATGGCGTTGGTCCCGGCCTGCGCGGTCGTGACGTGGAGCCCCGCATCATGGGCCGCCTCAGCGGTCGCGACATTGCCCAGAGCGACGTCGATCTCGCCGGAGGTCATCGAGCGCAGCGTCGTCCCCGGATCTTCGACGACCTTGGCCGAGATCGTCGTCCACTTGATCCTGTCCTGGTCGTAGTAGTGCTCGTTGGGCACGAACGTGTAGGTCGCCGACGTGCCGGAGACCGTGCGGCTGGGATCGATGGAGTACGGCCCTGCCCCAGCCGTTGCGGTACTGAACGACTCCGGGTCGGCGACCGCCCTTGGCGAGGCGATCTGACCCCACGGCCCGGCCAGGAACTCTGTCACCAGCGGGCTCGGCTTGGCCAGATGCAGCACGACGGTCAGCGGGTCCGGCGTCTCGATCGACTCGATGGCGAGCATGCTGCCGAACGCGCTGCCGCCCTCGGGGAAGTAGGTCAGCCACGACTTGACCGCGTCGGCGTCGAGCTCCTCGCCGTCGGAGAATCGCACGCCCTCGCGCAGGGTGAACCGGTAGGTCGTGTTGCCCTCGCCGACGTACTCGAAGGTCTCGGCGAGTCCGGGCTCGTACGAGCCGTCCTGCGGGTTCTGCTGGATCAGCGGCTCGAAGGCCAGGTAGCTGATCATTCGTCCTGCCTCTCCCTGGCTCACGGCAGGACTGAATCCGGACAGCCCGCTGTCGATGCCGATGGTGAGTTCGGGCTTGACCTCGTCGGCTGGATCGTCGTCGTCCCCCGAGCCGCATCCGGCGACCACCAGGGCCGCGGCGAGTGCGGCGGCGATCAACCCGCCCCGCCCGCGCCTCCAGAGCGATCGGCGCCGGCGCGCTGAGCGCACCTCGAGGGCCGGGCCGGGTGCCTCCGGTGCGGGGCGCTGGGTGTCGGACGGGTTGCCCACGATGGACCTTCTTCCTGAGATGTGATGATCGGCACAGAAAGTATCCGAAACTGTATGCAATAACAACAGAGTGTCCCGTCCCGCCCGACGCGGCACCGTCGCATCCTCGGGCCCCACTGGCGCCGACGATTCAAAGCATGCTAGATATTATCCACTATTGTGTAACGTACTTCACTCCAGGGGCGAGGAGGAGCAGGTGCGCGCAGCGCTGATCGAGGCCGGCGCCGGGACGGTGTTCACCGTGCACGACGTCATCATCGACCATCCGGACGGGCAGGAGGTCGTCGTCGATGTGAAGGCGGCCGGGCTGTGCCACAGTGACCACTTCGCCGCGGAGCTGGAGTTCTTCCCCGCCCCGGTCCTCCTCGGCCACGAGGTGGCCGGGGTGGTCGCGCAGGTGGGTCCGGACGTCTCGGACATCGCGGTCGGAGACCACGTCGTCGTGTGCGAGCACAGCTTCTGCGGTGCCTGCGACCGGTGCCATGCGGGGGAGCCGACCATGTGCCGGAAGCGGGCGGAGGCCACTGAACGCGGCAGCGAGGAACCGCCCCGCATCCGGAAGGGCGACGTCCCGATCACGCAGGCCTTCGGGGTGGCCGGCTTCGCCGAGCAGGTCCTGGTGCACTCGAGCAACGCCGTGAAGATCGACCCGCGGATGCCGCTGGACCGGGCCTGCCTGCTCGGCTGCGGTGCCGTCACCGGTCTCGGCGCCATCTTCAGGGTCGCGAAGGTCACGGTCGGCGACACGGTCGCCGTCATCGGATGCGGAGGCGTCGGCCTGCACGCAGTCCAAGGAGCTCGGATCGCCGGTGCCCAACGGGTCATCGCGATCGACACGAACCCGATGAAGCTCGATCTGGCGACGCGCTTCGGTGCCACCGACGTCGTCGACGCGTCGAGGGCCGAAGTCGTCGAGACCGTCCTCGGCCTGACCGACGGCGGTGTCGACTTCGCGGTGGAGGTCGTCGGCGGCAAGGCCACGGCAGAGCAGGCCTACGCCATGCTCGGGCCCCGCGGGACCGCTCTTCTCGTCGGCACGCCCCGGCCCGGCACCGTTCTCGAGATCGACCCGTTCGACGGCCTGATGAAGAGCAAGGGTCTGCGCAGTGTCGGCATGGGCTCGGCGAACGCACGGATCGACATCCCGCGCTACGTCGACCTGTACCTGCAGGGGCGCCTGCTCCTCGACGAGCTGGTGTCGCGGCGGATCGGTCTCGAGGACATCAACGGTGCCTACGAGGCTCTGGCCGCAGGTGAGACGGCACGTGCCGTCGTCGTGTTCGAGTGAGTCGGGAGAGCAGGGAGCAATCACCATGTCGCAGAACGAAGCCGTGACCACGAGCGCCGACGTCGGGCGGGTGTCGAACCCGGTCATCGAGGCCATGGCGACATGCCGGGCAACGCGCCGGTACACCACGGAGCCGGTGCCGGACGAGCTCGTGGAGACAGTCCTCTACGCAGCCACGCGGGCCTCGAGCCCGATGAACACCCAACCGTGGGCGTTCATCGTGGTCCGCGACCCCGAGCAGCGACGGCGGTTGGGCGAGGTCTACAAGCCGCACCTCGACCAGGTGGTCGAGACGCCGGCCGACGCCCCCCGCGACGTCAAGGCGATCGTCTCCGGCCACCGGCACATCCTGGGGAACCTGGCGGACATCCCGGTGCTGGTGTTCGTGTGCGGACGCAGCGTCGCACCCGAGCTCGACGGTGAGCACGAGGTCGATCCGAGTGGTGGTCGGGAGGGACTGCTGTCCGCCATCTTCGCGGCCTCGCAGAACTTCCTCGTCGCAGCGCGGTCCCTCGGTCTCGGTGCCGGCTTCACCATGCTGCACGCAACGCCAGGCACTGAAGAGCAGCTGCGAGAGATCGTCGAGATGCCCGAGGACGTCGTCCTCGGAGTGATCCTCACCTTGGGCTGGCCGGCCCGCCCGGGGGGCCTGGTCAACCGCAAGCCGCTCGAATCGGTCGTCCATTACGACCGTTGGTAGCCGAGCCCGCGGTCTGCATGTGCCCGAGCTGTCGCTGTTGTGGCGGTCGAGTCCGGTGGGAGAGTCATCATGGTCAAGGTCAACGCGCTCTCGAGCGCCAACTTCCAGCGCATGCGCACGATCGACGAGCTGCGCGACGAGGTGCGCAAGCTGGAGGATCTCGGCGTCAACGGCTGCCTGGTGGGTGACCACCTCTTCACCGGGCAGGGCGGTTCGCGCCGGGATCCAGCGAACTTCACGGACTCGGTGTTCGACGTCCTGGAGTCCGACACCGGGGGCCTCTATCCGGGCTTCGACCCGCTGACCTTCCTGAGCGCGGTCGGCACGCTGTCGGACAGGCTCGCCGTCGGCACGATCGTCGCGAATGTCGGCTTCGGGCATCCTGCGCTCGTGCTTCGCCAGTTCGCCCAGCTGGCGACGTTCTTCGGCGGCGACCGGGTCATCGCCGGAATCGGTGCTGGATGGAACGGTGAGGAGTTCACAGCGTTGGGGAAGGGTGCGATGCCGCCGCTCGCCGACCGGCTCCAGCACCTCCGTGGGGCAGCGAGACTGGCCCGTGAGTGGTTCGACACCGGGATCTCGACATTCAGCTGCGCCACCTTCGAGGTCGACCAGCTCCCGATGACTCCCGTCCCGGAGGTGCCGCCGCGTCTGATGGTCGGCGGCGGCTCAGGGGAGCTGCTCAGCATTGCCGGCCAGTACGCGGACCAGATCGACCTCGAGGTGCTCGCGCGCAAGCGCGCCAAGGAAGTGACCAGGGAGAGCGGGCGTAGCGGCACGGCCACGACAGGTTTCGCCTCCCACGCTCTCGCCACGGTCGCAGACCTGGAGGCTGCCGTTGCCGTGGTCGAAGGGGTCGCGAGGGACGCTGGGCGTGATCCCGCGAGGATCGGGAGGTCGCTCGGAATGCTGGTCGTCGAGTTCTGCGATGGCGCGCATGCGGCCGCGCGGGAGGAGGAGATCTGCCGCTCCTTCGGCCTCGACCCGTTCGACCTGGGTCAGTCGCCGTACATCCTGGTGGGGGATCCGATCCGCATGCAGGACCTCCTCGCTGAGCGCATCGAACGCATCGGCCTCGACTCGTTCCACATGCCAGCGGGACCGAACCTCGAGCGCTTCATGACGGAGGTCGCGCCGTACCTCTGACCGGGGGCCGCCCCTGGGCCGTGACCGGAACGCGTCCTGCGAGGTTGCCGTCCCATCGAGCAGATCACGGCGCGCCGTACGTCGTGGTGCGCTCGACGACCGGGCGGCCGATGCCGGCGCCGATCTCGATGAGCTCCTCGACGGTCTTGGCGGAGCCGTGCTCGGAGCCGGCCATGCGGGAGATGGTCTCTTCCATGAGGGTGCCGCCGAGGTCGTTGGCGCCGGCTCGGAGCATGGCGCGGGTGCCGTCGACGCCGAGCTTGACCCAGCTGGTCTGGATGTTGGGGATGCGGCCGTGGAGCAGGATGCGGGCCATGGCGTGCACGGCGAGGTTGTCACGCAGCGTGGGGCCGGGGCGGGCGACGCCGGCGAGGTAGATCGGGGCGCTGGTGTGCACGAACGGCAGCGGCACGAACTCGGTGAAGCCACCCGTCTCGTCCTGGATGCGGGAGAGTACGCGGAGGTGAGCAACCCAGTGGCGAGGGTTGTCGACGTGGCCGTACATCATCGTCGAGCTCGTGGGGATCCCCAGCTGGTGCGCGGTGGTGACGATCTCGATCCAGGTGCGGGCGGGGAGCTTGCCCTTGGTGAGGACCCAGCGGACCTCGTCGTCGAGGATCTCCGCGGCGGTGCCGGGCAGTGAGCCGAGGCCGGCTTCGCGGGCCTTGATGAGGAAGTCCTCGACCGAGAGGCCGGTGCGGGCGGTGCCGTTGACGATCTCCATGGGGGAGAAGGCGTGGACGTGCAGGTCGGGCACCCGCTGCTTGACCGAGGTGACGAGGTCGACGTAGGCGTCGGCGGGCAGCTCGGGGTCGATGCCGCCCTGCATGCAGACCTCGGTGGCGCCGAGCTCCCAGGCCTCCTGGGCGCGGTCGGCGACCTGGTCGTAGGACAGGGAGTAGGCGTCGGCGTCGGTCTTGCGTTGCGCGAACGCGCAGAACCGGCAGCCGACATAGCAGACGTTGGTGAAGTTGATGTTGCGGTTGACGACGTAGGTGAC
>CAZJDU010000035.1:0-28979 GCA_964544855.1 uncultured Nocardioides sp. | reverse complement strand
TGACGATGCGGGAGACGTTGAGGCCCGCGATCTCGCCGGCCTCCTTGGTGGCCTGCCGCTGAGCGTCGGAGAAGTACGCCGGCACCGTGATCACGGCGTCGGTGACGGTCTCGCCGAGGTAGGCCTCCGCGTCGCGCTTCAGCTTCTGCAGCACGAAGGCGCTGATCTGCTGCGCGGTGAACGCCTTGTCGTCGATGGTGGTGCTCCAGTCGGTGCCCATGTGGCGCTTGACCGACTTGATGGTGCGGTCGACGTTGGTGACGGCCTGCCGCTTGGCGACCTCGCCGACCAGCACCTCGCCGTTCTTCGCGAACGCGACGACCGACGGCGTGGTGCGCGCGCCCTCCGCGTTGGCGATGACGGAGGGCTCGCCGCCCTCCAGGATCGTGACCACGCTGTTGGTGGTCCCCAGGTCGATGCCGACAGCTCGTGCCATGTTCGTGTGTCCTCCCGTGTCACTGTGGTGGATCAGTCAACCCGCAGGTTTGTTGAGTCTTGGTGACTCAAGTCTGACACAGGTCCCAACGCGCTCGTCGCCGGGGTTGTTCCCGGCGCTTTGGCAGACTGGGCGAGGTGATCCGGCTCCTCCTCGGGCTGCTCGCTCTCACGCTCGTCGCCGGCTGCTCCGGCGGCACGGACGGCACGAGCGGGACGGGCGCCAGCGCGCAACCGAGCACCCCCGGGACGACGGCGACTCCGTCGGCACCGGCATCGCCACCGGCCACCCCGTCCGCGTCGCCCCGGCCACCACGGGTCGGTCCCGACCACGCGCGCCCCGCGGTGGCGATGGCCGCGGTGCGGCACCTCGCCGGCACCATCGGGCCCCGGCCCGGCACCTCACCGGCCTACCGCCGCGCCGCCCGATGGGTCCAAGCCGAGCTCGAGGGGCACGGGTGGCAGGTCCGTCGCCAGCCGGTGCCCACCCCCGGCGGGGTCTCCTGGGGCGTGCCCGTGAGCGGGGGCCGCTCCACGAACCTGATCGCGACGCGCGGCGACGTACGGTCCGGCCGACCGTGGGTGCTCGTCGGCGCCCACCTCGACACCGTGCCGCAGGCGCCCGGCGCCGAGGACAACGCCTCCGGGGTGGGCGCGCTGCTCGCCGTCGCCGAGGCCGTGGCCGAGCGCCGCACCCGACACCCCGTCGTGCTGGTCGCCTTCGGCTCGGAGGAGCCGCGCGGACCGGGCGACGACGACCACCACTACGGCTCGCGGGCCTACGTCGCCTCGCTCTCCGCCGCCGAGCGACGCAGCCTGCGCGGCATGGTCTCGCTCGACCGGGTCGGCGTCGGCGACGTCCTGCCCGTCGGCACCGCCGAGCGACGGGGGCCGGTCGCCGCACAGCTGCTCGCCGCCGCACGACGGGCCGGCGCGCCGACGACCTTCGAGAGCGAGGAGCGCGCCAGCGACCACTGGTCGTTCACCAAGGCGGGGCTCCCCGCGGCGCGGCTCGGCAGCACGCCGTACGCCGCCTATCACTCCCCCGACGATCTGCCGGCCGTCGTCGACCGCGCCCAGCTCGGCCGCACCGTCCGCACCACGCTGGCCTGGCTCGGCCGCTGAGGTTGTGGATCGTCACAAGAGAATCGGTCGGGTTCCGGGCCCGAACGCGACCGATTCTCTTGTGACGATCCACCTCACGGCGACCACCGCCCCGACGACGTACGCCGCACATCGGCCAGGATCGAGCGCGCCCGGGGTCCACGGACCACGCGGGGCGCGAACGAGCCCGGGTCCATGACGTAGGGCACGAACCGCACCCGCCGCAGCTCATCGCCGCGCCAGGTCGTCTCCAGCACGACGCCCTCCATCGTCTCGGTCATGAAGTCCATGTCGAAGACGAAGTTGCCCAGCGAGTGCACCACCGGCACACCGCGGACCGACTCCACGCCCTGCACCCAGTGCGGGTGACCGCCGACGACCAGGTCGGCCCCGGCCATGACCAGCCGCCGTGCCACGCGGCGCTGGATCGGCTCGGGCTCGTGGGTGTACTGCGTGCCCCAGTGCGGCAGCACGATCACCACGTCGGCCCGCCGGTCCGCCCGCCGGATCACCCGGGCGACGTGGTCGAGGTCGGCGGGCACGAGCGGGCCGGTTCGGGGTGGCATCCGGATGCTCAGCGCGCCGGCGGCATCCGGGGTCGCGCGCGGTGTCTCGCCGATCGCGTTGAAGCCGATGAGTGCGACGGTGGTGCCACCGGCGTCGACGTACGCCGGCCGGCTCGCCGCCGCCCGGTCGCGACCGACCCCGAACGGCGCGATCGGGCTCTCCCGCAGGGTCGCGACGGTGTCGAGCATCGCCCGCTCGCCGTAGTCGCCGAGGTGGTTGTTGGCCATCGACAGGGCATCGAAGCCGGCCCGGCGCAACGGCCGCAGCACCCCCGGGCCGGCGCCGAAGGAGTCGTTGCCCTGGGTGGGCGCGCCCGCGGTGGAGAGCGTCATCTCGAGGTTGCCGACGGTGAGGTCCGCGCGACGCAGCCGCTGCGCCATCGGGGCGAGCGCGGCAGCGGCGTCCGGCACGCCCCGGGTGAGCATCAGGTCGCCGACGACGGTGACCGTGACGGGGTCGGACCTCGGCGTCGGCGTCGCCGTGTCCGACGGAGCCGGGGTCCGCTCGGTCGCGACCGGCTCCGAGGGCGGCGGCTCCGCACTCCGCGGTGGGTCGTCGGCACACCCCGCCAGCAGCGCGAGCGCCAGCAGCACGCCAGCCCACCGGACCGCCTCCATCGCTCCACGGTAGCGACGGCGACCAGCCCCGTAGCCGGGAACATCGGTTGATCCGATGGTGTTGGCTGATGCCATGACGGTTCCCCAGCTCGCCCTGAACGACGGCACCTCGATCCCCCAGCTCGGCTTCGGCGTCTTCCAGGTGCCCCCGCCCGAGACGGAGGCGACCGTGACGACGGCCCTCGAGGTCGGCTACCGCCACCTCGACACCGCGCAGATGTACGGCAACGAGGCCGGCGTCGGCGCCGCGATCGCAGCCTCCGGCATCCCGCGGGAGGAGCTCTACGTCACCAGCAAGCTCCACAACGACGCCCACCGTCCCGACGACGTACGACGCACCTTCGACGAGACCTTCGAGCGACTCGGTCTCGACTACCTCGACCTGTTCCTCATCCACTGGCCGCTGCCCACGCGGTACGACGGTGACTTCGTCGCCACCTGGCAGGCCATGACCGAGCTGCGGGCCGACGGCCGGCTCCGCTCGGTCGGCGTCTCGAACTTCCAGCCCGACCACCTCGACCGGATCGTCGACGCCACGGGGGTCGCACCGGTGGTCAACCAGATCGAGGTGCACCCCTACCTGACGAACGAGACCGCCCGGAAGGCGACGCAGCGGCACGGTGCCCTCGTCGAGGGCTGGTCGCCGATCGCCCAGGGCGCGGTGCTCGACGACCCCACCGTCACCCGGATCGCCGGGGAGACCGGGCGCACGCCCTCGCAGGTGACGCTGCGGTGGCACGTGCAGCGCGGCGACGTCGTCTTCCCGAAGAGCATGCGGCGCGAGCGGATGGAGGAGAACCTCGCCATCTTCGACTTCGCGCTCAGCGAGGAGCAGATGGCGGCGATCTCCGGGCTCGACCGGGGCGCGGACGGCCGGATCGGCCCGGACCCGGACACCTTCGACTGGGTGCCGTGACCGGCGGGGTCAGCCGCCGACCTGGATCTTCACCTTGTTGGAGTGCACGCCGGCGCCCTTGTCGATCACCCGGAACACGTTCTCGCCGTTGACGCCGGTCTGGACGTAGGTGGAGAACGTCTCGTTGCTCACCGAGGTGGTGGCGGCGAAGTCGACCCACTGGCCGCCCTGCAGGCGCTGGACCTGCAGCACCGCGCCCTCGCCGCCGCGGTAGACGCCGGTGAGGTCGATCCGGCCGAAGTTCTCGACCTGGGTCTGCCCGGCCGACAACGAGATCGTGTCCTCCTGGGGCGACTTCGACTTCTTCGGCTCCTCGCTCTCGGACTCCGAGGCTTCGGAGGAGTCCTCGTCGTCGGAGGCGGGGCTCTCGGTGTCGAGGGTGATCGCCGGGCCTCCGGCCTCGGTGGTCTCCTGCGGCGGCGGGATCGACATCACCTCCTGCTGGCTGGCCTCATCGGACGCGCTGTCGTCACCACTCAGCCCGAGCATGTTCGTGGCGACCAGGGTGACGCCTGCGAGGACGAGCCCGACGGTCAGCGCCACGGCCCCGAGCGCGACCAGGCCGTCGATGACGGGCCGCTCGCGCTTCTCACCGGGCTGCTGATCGCTCATGCGCCTATTGTCGAGGACGCCTCCAAGCGGACCAAAACGACCGCGGACACCTCAGAAGCCGCGGGTCCAGACCACCTGCTCGCGGAGCTGGCGGGACCGCCAGCCGTCGGCGGTGCGCACCATCGTGTGCCGGTAGATGCCGCCCACCTCGACGACCGACTCCGCGTCACCGGTGCCGACGCGCATCGGGTTGTGGAAGTACGCCGAGACCGCGGCCTCGTCGCCGCCGTCGGCGAACACGATCGCGACCTGGCCGAGAGTGTGCAGGTAGTGCCGCGAGAAGGCCGGCAGGTTCTCGGCGAGCCAGGCCTTCACCTCCGGATACGGCGCGGCGGTGCCGCCGGACTCGGTGTAGTCGATGTGGGCGTCCGGTGTGAACACCGTGTCGAGCCGGTCCCACTCCATCTCGTCGATGCCGGTGGTGTAGCGGACCAGCACGTCGTGGATCTCGGCGCGGTCGCTCAGCTGCTGCAGGTCCATCTCACTCCCGGGGCTCGAGGATCACGACCGGGATCTCCCGGTCGGTCCAGGACTGGTAGTTGTCGAAGTCGGCGTAGAGCTCGACCAGGCGGGGCCACAGCGCCGCCCGCTCCGCGGCGTCGGCGACCCGCGCCCGGACCCGTCGTACTCCCTGGCGAGGCAGGTGGATGGTCGTGTCCGGTGTGCTCCGCAGGTTGCGCACCCACTGCGGATCCTTCGGAAGTCCGCCCTGGGAGCCGACGATCACGATGTTCGGCGCGTCGTCGAGGTAGAGCAGCGGCGTGGTGAACCGTCGGCCGCTCTTGCGACCGACATGGTCGAGCAGCAGCATCGGCACCGGCTTCCTCCAGCCGGCGCCGATGCGCCACCGCGCACCGATCCGACCGTTCGTCAGCCGGAAGATCGCGACGTTGGCGCGGGCGCCGTACTTGATGATCCTCGCGGTGATCGGCGAGTCGAGCCCCTGGGGTTTCTCCTTCGGCACAGCCACGGGAGACACTCTGGCAGATTTGTAGAACACGTTCTAGTGTGGGGCGCATGCGGTTCACCTACGCCGAGGCGATGACCCGGGCCACCTACTACGCCCCGTTGGCGCAGGCGGCCGAGGCCGCCGGCTACACCAGCATGACCGTGGCGGACAGCCTGATCTACCCGGAGGAGTCGGACTCGACCTACCCCTACACCGACACCGGCGACCGCGAGTTCCTCCAGGGCAAGGAGTTCATCGAGACGATGGTGCTGTGCGCGCACCTGTTCGCGGTGACCGAGACGCTGCGCCTGACCCCGTTCGTGCTCAAGCTGCCGGTGCGCCCACCCGTGCTCGTCGCCAAGCAGGCCTCCTCGGTCGCCCACCTCTCCGGCAATCGGCTCGGCCTCGGCGTCGGCCTCTCCCCCTGGCCGGAGGACTTCGCCGCGATGGGCGTGCCGTGGGCCAAGCGCGGCCGGCGGATGGACGAGTGCATGGACATCCTGCGCGGACTGACGTCCGGAGACTTCTTCGGCTACGCGGGCGAGTACTACGAGTTCGAGCCGCTGCAGCAGTGCCCGGCACCGACCGAGCCGATCCCGCTGCTGGTCGGCGGCCACAGTGACGCCGCGCTGCGGCGCGCCGTCCGCAAGGGCGACGGGTGGATGCACGCCGGCGGCGACGGCGAGGAGCTGGACCGGCTGCTGACCCGGCTCACGGAGATCCGGCACGAGGAGGGTGACACCCGGGACGACTTCGAGGTGCACGTGATCTCCTACGACGCCTACACACCCGACGGCGTGAAGCGACTCGAGGACAGGGGCGTCACCGACTGCATCGTCGGCTTCCGGGTGCCCTACATCAAGGGGCCGGACACCGAGCCGCTGGAGACGAAGGTCAAGCACCTCGAGCAGTACGCCGAGAACGTGATCGCGAAGGTCGGTGGTTGAGGTGCGAGGAGCGCCAGCGACGAGCCTCGAAACCACCGCGGAGGTCCCATGATCAGCCAGCCGCTCCAGGACGCCATCGCCGAGGCGGAGAAGCTCATCGAGTCGGCCGACTTCATCCGCACCGAGCAGGACCTGCTCGAGGGCTACGACTACCTCGCCGGCCGGATCCGGATGGCGCTGCAGACCGCCTTCGACTACGACCTCGAGCAGCCGCTCTTCATCAACCCCACGCACCAGTTCTCCCGCCAGGGGCTGGACAACCCGGACGCGGTCTACTTCCACGCCTACCTGCGCGAGGGCGTCGAGTACGTCGTCCGCGGGCAGCGGGGCACGTCCGCGGACCTGTCCTTCCAGGTGATGGGCGGCTCCTACTCCGCCGACTCCGCGGCCACCAGCCTGATGGCCTTCGACGACCGCGAGCTCGATATCGCCGACGGCGGCAGCTACGAGTTCCGCTACGTCGCCGAGCCGGGCGCCACGACCATGATCGTGCGCGAGGTCTTCAACGACTGGGCCACCGAGGAGCGCGGCACGCACCGGATCGAGCGGCCCGACACCCTCGGTCGGCCGAAGCGGGCGCTCACCCGCGAGCTGCTGCAGAAGAGGTACGACGTCGCAGCGCGCTCGCTCGTCGGGTCGATCCAGACCTGGTTCGCGTTCCCGCACTTCTTCCAGTACCAGGAGCCGGTCAACACGCTGACCGCTCCCCAGGCCACGCCCGGCGGGCTGGCCTCGCAGTTCTCCTCGATCGGCCACTACGCGCTGGAGCCGGGCGAGGCGCTGCTCGTGTCGGTGCCGGAGTGCGACGACTGCACCTACCAGGCGATCCAGGTCGGCTCGGACTGGTATGCCTCGACCGACTACGAGACCCACCAGACCTCGCTCACCAAGGCGCAGGCCACCACCGACCCGGACGGCGTGATGCGGTTCGTGATCGCCGAGGAGCCGCCGCCCGGTGGGCCGATCGCGAACTGGCTGGAGACCACCGGCCACGCCACCGGCCCGATGATGCTGCGCTGGCAGCGCCTCGAGCGCGACCTCGGCCCCGACGACGGCCCGACGATCGAGAAGGTCGCCCTCGCCGACGTACCGTCCCTGCTGCCGCACCACGCCCCGCTCACCGACGAGCAGTACGCCGTCCGCATCGCCGCCCGGCAGCGGGCGGTGGCCCGCCGGATGCTCAGCTGACACATCAGCACCAGGGCGGGCCACCCATCGTCCCGTCGAGGTCGGCACCTGGCGCGAGGGCGAGACGGTGGACGTCGGTGAGCCGGTGCGTATCCGCGTCGACCCGGCGGCGCTCCGACCCTGACCCGACGGGCGCTCGGCTGACGCATCGGTCAGGCCGGCACCCGCCGGATCCGTACGCTGGCGCTACGCCGCGGTGCCGGTGACCGCGAGTGCACCGACCGCCGCGGCAGCGAGCTCCTCACCCTTGAGTCGGAGGTGTCGGGTGAAGTACGCGACGTGCTCGTCGTGCTCGTGGAAGTGCAGCGGGGTGAGCACGCAGGACAGCACGGGCACATCGGTCGCGAGCTGGATCTGCATCAGCCCGTCGATCACGGCCGAGGCGACGTACTCGTGCTGGTAGATCCCGCCGTTGACGACGAGGCCGCACGCCGCGACGGCGTCGTACGCACCGCTGCGGGCCAGCCGTTGCACGACGAGCGGGATCTCGAACGCACCGGGCACCTCGATGACGTGCGGGGCACGGTGGCCATGGGCGACGACGCCGGCGACGAATGCCTCGACAGCGGCGTCGACGATATCGGCGTGCCAGCGGGATGCGACGACTGCGATCCGGCCGGCCTGGGGTGACTGCGACATCTGGGATGTCCTCCTTCTCACGTCGGTCACCCAGGGCGAGACGACGAGCGGAGGAGGGCGGAGCCCGACCCCTTCGCCGCGTTCTCTCTCATCCGGACTGTGACCGTCGGCTCCGGAATCACACCGGATCTGCTGACCCCTCGGACCGAGATCCGAGGGCGCTCGCGGGCTGTGGCGACCGGATCTGCCGACCGCCTACACCGCCGGTGGGGACTTCCACCCCGCCCTGAGAACGTTGCGGAAGCAGCCTATGCCCCGCCCCAGGACCGGCACCACTCGGCTCGTGCTCGACCCGCCCGAGGGGCGGTGCCCGACGAGCTGGTGCCGCGCGGCGCCGACAGCCAGGGGTCGACCGGAACTGAAACACGTTCTACTCTTGCCCGGTGACTGATCTGCTGACCGACAAAGTTGTCGTCCTCTCCGGTGTCGGGCCGGGCCTGGGCCGAGCGCTGGGCGACCAGGCCGCTCGGATGGGCGCCGATCTGGTGCTCGCCAGCCGCACCGAGAACCGGCTGGAGAAGATGGCCGCCCAGGTGCGCGAGCACGGCCGCCGCGCTCTCGTCTGCCCGACCGACATCACCGACGACGGCTCGCGGCAGCGGCTGGTCGAGGCCGCGCTCGAGGAGTACGGCCGGGTCGACTGCCTGATCAACAACGCCTTCGGCATCCCGCCGATGGACCCGCTCACCACCCTCGACCTCGACGGCCTGCGCACCGCCCAGGAGACCAACGTCTTCGCGCCGCTGCGGCTCTCCGCGCTCTTCGCCGACGCGCTCGCGGCGTCGCAGGGCTCGATCATCATGCTCAACTCCTGCGTGCTCTACAGCAGCCAGCCGGAGTTCGCCGGCTACAAGCTGTCGAAGGGCACGCTCGCCCACATGGCCTCCTCACTGGCCACCGAGCTGGGCCCGCGCGGCATCCGGGTCAACAGCGTCGCGCCGTCCTACATCTACGAGGACGTCAACAAGGCCTACTTCGACTGGATCGCCTCCGAGACCGGCCGCACCCACGAGGAGGTCTACGCCGAGAAGGCCGAGCCGACCGACCTCAAGCGACTGGCCACGCCCGAGGAGGTCGCCCGCGCGGCGCTGTTCCTCGCCAGTGACCTGGCCTCGGCGGTCACCGGCACCGTGCTCAACGTCGACTGCGGCGAGTTCCATGACAACTGAGCCCGGACGCGTCGCCGAGGCGTCTCGATACGCCCGTCGCTCGTCCCTCACGACGGGCTACTCGACGAACGTCTGGCGGTGCTCGTCGAGTAGCCGGCAAGCACCAACCACCCCCGGACGCTCGTCGAGTAGCCGGCGAGGAACGAGCCGGCGTATCGAGACGCCGCGAGGTGACCGGGATGAGTGAGCCTCGGCAGCGGGCCGACGTCGGGTCCTACGACGACATCGCCGCGGCCGCGTCGCGGACCACCGGCCTCACCGACTTCGGGGGCACCGACCACGAGGAGGGCCTGCGGCTGCTGGTCGACGACCTGGCCTCCGTCGAGGCCGGACTCACGCCGGTCGGCAACTACTTCCAGCGCTCCCAGGTCAAGAGCGCGCTGGTCGGCCGGCTGCTGACCGAGGCGCGGTTCGCGGAGTTCCCCGAGCATGCCGACGTACGGATCGAGCGGCCGATCTTCGTCGTCGGTCTGCCGCGCACCGGCACGACCGCCCTGCACCGACTGCTCTGCGCCGACCCGGCACACCAGGGCCTGGAGGCGTGGCTGACGGAGTTCCCGCAGCCGCGGCCGCCGCGGGCGACCTGGGGAGACGACCCGATCTTCGCCGCGATGCAGGCAGCGTTCCAGCAGCACCACATCAGCAACCCGGAGTTCATGGGCATCCACTACTCCGACGCCGCGGCCGTGGAGGAGTGCTGGCGGCTGCTGCGGCAGACCGGCAAGTCGATCGGGTACGAGTCGCTGGCCAACGTGCCGCGCTACTCCGCCTGGCTCGCGGAGCAGGACTGGACCGACGCCTACGAGCGGCATCGGCAGAATCTCCAGCTGATCGGGCTCAACGACGCCGACCAGCGCTGGGTGCTCAAGAACCCCTCACACCTGGTGGCGCTCGACGCGCTGATGGCGGTCTACCCCGACGCGCTGGTCGTGATGACGCAGCGCGACCCGGTGACCTCGATCGCGTCGGCCTGCTCGCTGTCGGCCGAGGCGACCGATGGACACTCGACGACCTTCGTCGGCGAGACCATCGGGCGGACCCAGCTGGACATGCTCTCGCGGTCGTGGCACCGCTTCTGGCAGGCCCGGGAGAAGTACGACGCCGCGCAGTTCGTCGACGTCGACTACCGGGACTTCGTGGCTGACCCGGTCGGGACCGTCGGGACGATCTACGACGCCTTCGGCATCGCGTGGAGCGATGACGCTCGCGCCGAGGTCGCCCGGATCGACGCCGAGTCGAAGACCGGTGCCGCCCGGCCGCGGCATCGCTACGACCTCGCCGACTACGGCCTCACCGAGGAGCAGGTGCGCGTGGCGTTCGCCCGCTGAGGCGCTACGGACGGCCGGCGTGCGGCACCTCGACCCGCTGGGTGAGCACGACGCCGTCCGAGGCGCCGCCCTCGTCGTACTGGTTGGCCACGACATACAGCGTGCGGCCGTCGTCGCCACCGAGCATGCAGGAGAAGCAGCCGCGGTCCGCCTCGACGGTCTCCAGCTCACGACCTCCTTCGGCGACGCGGACGCACCGTTGACCGGGGACGCTGGCGTACCAGATCGCGCCGCTGGCGTCCGCACAGATGCCGTCGGGTGCGGAGCCCGCACCGAGGTCCGCCCACGTCCGCCGGTCGGTGAGGTCACCGCTGGCGGTGATGGTCCACGCGGTGATCCGGTCCGCGTGCGACTCGGCGACCACCAGGGTGGTGTCGTCGAGGATCGCCATCCCGTTGGGGAACCACACATCCTCGTCGACGGTCCGGCTGCTCCCGTCCGGCAGCACCACGGCGACGACGCCGGGCTTCGGCTCCTCCCACGGCATCGAGCCGGGCATGTCGACCCACGCCCGGCCGGCAGCGTCGACGACGATCTCGTTGAACGGCTGCCCGGTCGCGCCGTACGGCGTCAGCTCCGGACCGACGGCGACGCCGCCCGGCGTCGTGGCGACCAGCCGACCGTCGGGGAGCCAGTCGATCGAGAACGGCAAGCCGTCGACCCGCGCGATCACCTCGCGGTCGCCGGCCGCGTCGAAGCGCAGCACCTCGCCGGCTCCCCAGTCGCACATCCAGAACCGTCCGTCGTGCCAACGGGGCGACTCGCCCATCCGGATCCCGGTCGCGAAGACATCAGCCATGTCACTGGTGACTCGCGCTCGCCACCGGACTCATCGGCAGGACCCGCCCGTCAGCTGACGCAGAGGCAGAACGGGTGACCGGCGGGGTCGAGGAGGACCCGGAACGTCGTGCCGGGCTGGTGCTCGTGCCGGGTCGCCCCGAGCGCGAGGGTCGCGGCCTCGGCCTGGTCGAGGTCGTCGACCATGACGTCGAGGTGCAGCTGCTGCGGCTGCTCCTGGCCCGGCCACTGCGGCGGGGTGTAGTGGGCGACCTGCTGGAAGCAGATGCAGCCCGTGTCGCCGCGGATCTCGGCCCAGCTGCCGTCCTCGTCGACCCGGGGCTTCCAGTCGAGCAGGGCACCGTAGAAGGTGGCGAGGGCGCCGGGATCGGGACAGTCGATGACGAAGCTGGGAAAGCGCGCGATGGCCATGGCGGCACGCTAGACGGCGCCACCGACACCGACACGGTGCGGCACCACGCTGCAGGGTGTCACCCGTCACCACCCCTGCCAGTCGGGCTTCGACCGCCACACGTGTCGGTAGTACGCCGACCGCTCCAGCCGCCCCGCCGCGGCCTCGTCGACCAGCACGGTCACGTGCGGATGCAGCTGCACCACCGATGCCGGGCACGACGCCGACACCGGCCCCTCGACCGCGGCGGCCACCGCGGCGGCCTTCCCGGCACCCGTCGCGATCAGCACCAGGTGCCGGGCATCGCGGATCGTGCCGAGCCCCTGGGTCAGCACGTGCCGCGGCACCTCGCCCGGTGAGTCGAAGAACCGGGCGTTGTCCTCCCGGGTCTGCTCGGTGAGCGTCTTGATGCGGGTGCGCGAGGCCAGCGACGAGCCGGGCTCGTTGAAGGCCAGGTGCCCGTCGCTGCCGATGCCGAGCAGCTGCAGGTCGATCCCGCCCGCTGCGGCGATGGCCGCCTCGTAGCGCTCGCCCGCGGTCGGCAGCCCGTCGGGCGCCGGATCGGGTCCGTGCACCCGCTCCGGCGGCAGCCCGAGCCCGTCGGTCAGCTCCGCAGCGATGATCGCGCGGTAGCGCTGCGGATGATCGGCCGGCAGGCCGACGTACTCGTCGAGGTTGAAGGTCCGCACGGTGTCGTACGACGGCCCGTCACCGGCGCGGTGTCGACGGATCAACTCCTGGTAGGTCGGCAGCGGCGTCGACCCGGTCGCGAGGCCGAGCACACAGTCCGACGTCCGTCGTACCGTCGCCTCGACCGCGTCCGCGGCGAGCCGGGCGACATCCTCGTCCGAGGTGAGCGGCACGATCTCCATCAGGCTCCACTCCTCACGTCGTGCACCACCTCACCGGCGATCACCGTCACCTTCACGTCCAGCCGGCCGTCCTCGGTGTCCGCGAGCACCAGGTCGCCGCGGCAACCACGGGCCAGGCATCCCCGCTCACCAGCACCGACCAGGCCGGCGGGCACGCTCGTCGCCGCCGCCACGGCCTCCGCGAGCGAGCAGCCCGTCGCCGTCCTGAGCTCGCGCACGCAGTCGGCGAGGGAGGCGGCCGACCCGGCGAGCACGCCGTCGGCGGTGCGCACGGCACCGTCGGCGACCCAGACCTCGGCGTCGCCCAGTCGGGTCGGACCGTCGGGCAGGCCCAGCGCAGCGGTGGTGTCCGAGACGGCGAGCAGCCGCTCCGGCCCGAGCGCGGCACGGTAGGCGCGCAGCGTCGTGCGGTCGAGATGGTGGCCGTCGGCGATCACCCCGGCCACCAGCCCGGGCGTCCCGAGCACCGCGCCGACCGGACCGGGCGCGCGTCCCGCCAACGGCGGCATCGCGTTGCCCAGGTGCGTCGCGCACCGCGCACCCGCCGCTACCGCCGCCTCGACCTGCTCGGCCGACGCCTCGGTGTGACCGACCGCGACCACGACCCCGCGACCAGCGAGGTCCCGGACCAGGTCGAGGGCTCCGTCCAGCTCCGGTGCGACCGTGGCCATCCGGACGGCCGGCGTCCATCCCGTCGTGTCGACGGCCGCCGGGGAGAGGAGCATCGTCTCGTCGTGCGCCCCTCTCCGTGACGGCGCCAGCATCGGCCCCTCGAAGTGCAGCCCCAGCGGCACGGCGCCGCGCCACCCGGCGGGCGGGCCCGAGGCCAGTGCGTCCAGCGCCCGCTGCCGGGTCTCCGCGCCCGCGCTGACCACGGTCGGCAGGAACCCGGTGACGCCGTACGCCGGCAGCGCGGCGGCCACCTCCCAGAGCCGCTCGGGCTCGGCGGTGATGTCGATGCCGGCGGCACCGTTGACCTGCAGGTCGAGCAGACCCGGCAGCACGGTCAGGCCGGCCGCGTCGAGCTCGGTCGTGCCGGGCGGCGCGTCCGCCACCACACCGTCGGCGACCAGGACGTCCGAGGGCGAGCCGGTGACGTCGACGCCACCGCGCACCACCAGTGATCCGCTCACGAGCTCCCCTCCGAGCCCAACAGTGCCGCACCGACCGCCGCCACCGGCAGCCGGTCGGGCACGATCCGCACCCGGGCCGGGAGGTCGAGCTCGGCCACGAAGGGCGAGACGTCGGCCTGGCGCGCCAGTGCCTCGGCCACCGCGACCCGCAACGGCTCCCCCAGCTGGGCGACGCCGCCTCCGATCATCAGGACCGCGGGATCGAGGGCGAGGCCGAGCAGCCGGAAGGTGTGCGCGACGCCAGCAGCGAACCGGTCCCGCACCGCGACCGCCCGCTCGTCACCGGCGGCCGCCGCGGCGAAGAGCGCCTGTGCCGCGGGTCGGCCGTCGTCGCTCGGCCAGGCCTCGGCGAGCGCCCGACCGGATGCCACGGTCTCGAGGCAGCCGCGCTGGCCGCAGCCGCAGCGGGCACCGGTCGGATCCACCGAGATGTGCCCGACCTCGCCGGCAGCGCCACGCAGTCCGCGCCGGATCCGGCCGTCGAGCACGATCCCGGCGGCGAGTCCGGTGCCGAGGCTGAGGTAGGCGACGTCGTCGGTGGCGGTCAGCGCGGCGGCGCCCATCGCGGCCGCGTTGACATCGTTCTCGAGCTGCACCGGCACCCTGAGCTCGGCGGACAGCAGGGCACGCAGCGGCACGGCCTCGCCGTCGACCCCGAGGTTCACCGCGTGCTGCACGGTGCCGCGCCGTGCGTCCACGAGCCCGGGGATCCCCACGCCGAGCGTCACGGGATCGCCGGCCGTCTCCCGCAGCTCACCGACCACACCGGCCGCCGTCGCCACCAGCCCGTCGGCACCCGGCCGGGTCGGCACCCGCACCTGCGCGACGACCTCGCCGTCGTCGGTCCTCGCGATGCCGAGCGTCTTGGTGGCGCCGATGTCGAGCCCCATCGCCACGTCGCTCACCGGTCCCATCCCGCCTCTCGCAGCAGTCTCGTCACCGCGGCGCCGCCGGGGCGCGACCACCCGTGGGTCAGGATCCGCGGCACCTCCTCGTGCCGGGCGCCGGGCCAGCCCCACTCGACCAGCACCACCGGCGCGGTCGCCGCGATGCGTCGTACGACGCCGACGGCCCAGGCGTGCCGGTGCAGGTCGCGCACCTGGGCGATGACCGGACCGTGGTCCGCGCCCGTCCGCCAGGCGTCCGGGGTCTCCTCGGTCACCCGGACGTCGGCCGGCAGGCCCCACGGCACGTCGCCGACCGCGATCGACGCCGGGGACTCCAGCGTCACGACCCGCGCACCCGCCAGCGGGGGCAGCGTGCCTTCCACGCGCAGCGATCCGGTGGGGTCGGGCTCGGCCGCCTCGCCCGGCGCCGCCGGTCCAGGGCGCCCGGGCCGCCGTAGCCGCTCAGCCCGCTCGGCCGCCTCGACCAGCCGGCCCTCGGACAGGTCACCGGTCCGGACCGCGGCGACGACGGCCGCCTGCACCGCACGGACCTCGGCGGCGGTGCGCCCCGGGCCGAGACCCAGCACGTCGGCTCCGGCCGCCAGCGCCAGCACCGCCGCCTCACCCATCGTGCGGCCCTCGGCGATGCCGGCCATGTCGAGGGCGTCGGTGACGATCGCTCCCGTGAAGCCCAGGTCGCGCAGCCGCCCGAGCACGGGAGCGCTGATCGTCGCCGGACGGTCCGGGTCCACGGCGGGCACCACGAGGTGGGAGGTCATCACCGCCGCGACACCGGCCTCGACCGCCGCAACGAAGGGCACCAGCTCGCGCGACGCCAGCCGCTCCTCGTCGGCCGGCAGCACCGGCAGCGTCACGTGACTGTCGGCGTCGGTGTCGCCGTGGCCGGGGAAATGCTTCACGCACGCCGCCACCCCGGCCTGCTGGGCTCCGCTGAGCCAGGCGACCACGTGGGTGGCGACGTCGGCGGCGTCGGCGCCGAAGCTGCGGGTGCCGATCACCGGGTTGTCGGGGTTGGAGTTGACGTCCGCGACCGGTGCCAGCGTGAGGTCGATCCCCACCGCCGCGAGCTCGCGGCCGACCGCCCGCCCGGTCGCCCGCGTCGTCTCGGGGTCGCCGAGCGCCCCGAGCGCCGCGGCACCCAGCACCGGGCTGCCGGCGCGGTCGTGCAACCGGGTGACGTCGCCGCCCTCCTCGTCAACCGCGATCACGGCAGCCGGGTTGGCGCGGTGCACCGCCGCGCACAGCGCAGCGACGGCGTCGGTCCCCGCCGCGGTGTTGCTGCCGAAGAGGCAGACGCCGCCCAGGCCGTCTGCCAGCAGCTCGTCGTACGCCGGCGGCAGCCGGACGCCCTCGAAGCCGGGCTGCAGCACCGCGAGCGCCCGGCGCTCGAGCTCCGCGCTCACCCCTTCACCGCCCCAGCGGTCAGCCCCGACACCATCCGCCCCTGCACGACCAGGAAGAAGATCACGACGGGGATCGCGATCAGGGTCGAGCCCGCCATCACGCCGCCCCAGTCGACCCCGCGGTTGGCGTCGGCGAACGTGCTCAGCCAGACCGGCAACGGCTGCTTGGTCTGCTCGGTCATCACCACCACGGCCAGGGTGAACTCGTTCCAGGCCTGGATGAAGCCGAAGACCCCGGTGGCCACCAGGCCGGGCGCCAGCAGCGGGAAGGTCACCCGCCAGAACGCTCCGAAGCGCGAGCAGCCGTCCATCATCGCCGCCTCCTCCAGCTCGTAGGGAAGACCGGCGACGAAGCCGCGCAGCGTCCAGATCGTGAAGGGCAGCACGGTGGCGACGTAGACGAGTGTCAGACCGGCGACGGTGTTGAGCAGCCCGAAGCCCTCCAGCATCTTGTACTGGCTGATGAAGAGCCCCTCCACGGGGATCATCTGGATCACCAGCAGCGTCACGATGAACGACGTGCGGCCGCGGAACCGGAACCGGCTGACCGCCATCGCGGCGAAGAACGCGAACACCACGGCGACCAGGACGGTCAGGCAGGTGACGGCCAGGCTGATGCCCAGCGACTGGAAGAAGTCCCCGCCGGCGAAGACCCGCCGGTAGTTGTCGAGCGTGCCGTGGAGCGGGGTGAAGGTCGGCTCGGGGGACCGGATCTCGTTGCGCGGCAGCAGCGAGGAGTTGAGCATCCAGTAGACCGGGAACACGGCGACGACCGCCACGGCCAGTCCCACGACATTGGCGACGACCCGCGCGGGGGTGCTGGTGGTCATCGGTCGGCCTCCTCTCGCAGCAGCAGTCGCACGTAGGGCGCGGTGATCAGGACGGTGAGCACGAGCATGAACATCGCGACGGCCGCGGCCGCACCGAAGTCCCCGGAGCCGATGCCGAGCCGGTAGATCAGGGTGCCGAGCAGGTTGGTGTCACGGGTGGTGCCGCCCGCCTTCTGCAGCACGTAGATCTGGGTGAAGACCCGCAGGTCCCAGATCACCTGGAGCAGCCCGACGATCAGCAGCACCGGCTTCACCGACGGCAGGATGACGTAGCGGAGCCGGGCGATCGGACCGGCCCCGTCGAGGTGGGCCGCCTCCATCAGGTCGCCGGAGAGCTGGGTGAGGGCGGCGTAGGACGTGAACGCCACGAACGGCACGCTCATCCACACGACCACGATCGAGGCGATGAAGTAGAACGACAGCGGCTCCAGCAGCCACGAGTGACCCTGGAAGTCACCGCCCAGCCCGGTGAGCAGCCAGTTGACCAGGCCGTAGCTGGTGTCGAAGAGCCACTGCCACACGGTCAGCGAGGCCAGCACCGGCATCGCCCAGGCGAGCAGCAGTCCTGCCTGCAGGATGAGCCGGACCGAGGTGGACATCAGCCGCATCAGCAGCGCCAGCCCGAAGCCGATCGCCATCGTGACGGCCGCGTTGGCCAGGCAGAAGAGCACCGAGCGGAGCACCACCTGCCACAGGTAGGGGTCGGTGACCAGGTCGCGGTAGTTCGCGAGGCCGACCCACTCCGGTGGCTGTCCGAACTGCTGAGCCAGGCCGAACTCCTGGAAGGAGAGGACCACCTGCCGGACGAGCGGGTACCCCAGCGCGACCGCGAGAGCCACTGCTGCGGGGACCAGGAGCCCGTAGGGCAGCAGGCGGTCCCGCGATCGCGCTGAGGTCATGGATCAACTTTCTCGTCGCTGTGTCGGCAGGGCGCTCAGTCGAGCTCGGCGGTCATCTGCTCGTCGGCCTCGGCCGCGAGGGTGGCGACGTCGCCGCCGTTGGCGATCTTGACGAACAGGTCCTCCAGGATCCGCGCACCCTCGACCTTGGCCCAGCCGGCGGCTGCCGGGGTGAGCCGGGCGTTGGACGCCGCGGCGATGGTGGCCTGCGCGTTCTCGTCGTCGCCGAGCACGTCGAAGAGCGACTCCCGTGCCGGGACCAGGCCGTTCTCGGCCATGATCGTCTGGTACTCCTCACCGGTCATCAGGGCCACCAGATCCGTGGCGAGGTCCTGGTTGGGGCTCTTCGCCGAGACCGCGATGTCGGAGCCGCCGAGCAGCACCGGGGCGGGCTCGCCGTCCGAGCCCGGCAGCGCGAAGACGCCGATGTCGTCCATCATGTCCGGGCAGCCGGTCTCCTCGTCGGCGAGCAGTCCGGTGACCCAGCCCGGCGTCGACATCATGCCGACCTCACCGGCGCAGAACGGCACCTGCGGGTCGGCCTCGTTGCCGTCCTTCGCCGCGCCCGACGCTTCGGTGAAGAGCCGCTGCACGGTCTCGAGACCCTCGACGGACGCGGGGTCGGAGAGTGCGCCGCTCCAGGTGCCGTCCTCCTCGACGGCCAGCTCGCCGCCCGCGTCCCACACGAAGGCGACGCCGTTGCGCCAGTCCTGGCCGGGGAGCCAGAACCCGGAGAAGTTCTTCGGCTGCGGGGTCGCCTCCTTGAGCGCGACGGCCGTGTCGACGAACTCCGCCATCGTCGTGGGAACCTCGAGCCCGGCCTTCGCGAAGAGATCCTTGCGGTAGAAGACGAACTTCGAGCCGGCGTAGTACGGGACGGCGTACGTCGAGCCGTCGACCGAGGCGCCGTCCACGAAGCCCGGCAGCAGGTCGTCGCCGCCGAGATCCGCCAGGTCGTCGGTGAGGTCGCTGAAGGCGCCGGCGTGGGTGAACGTCGGTGCCTGGGTGTTGCCGATCTCGACGACGTCGGGGGTCTCGGACTCACTCGACAACGCGGTGGTGAGCCGCTCGACGAGGCCCTCCCACTCCTGCTCCTCGATGGTCAGCGTGGAGCCGGGGTGCTGCTCCTCGAAGGTCTCCTTCAGCCAGTCACGGGCCTCCTGAGGGGTGTCGGGCCCGTTGATCCACAGCCGCAGGTCCGCCGACTCGGGCCCGCCGTCACTGCTCCCGCCGTCGTCGCCGCCGCAGGCGGCCAGTCCCAGCAGCGCGGTCGCGGTGACCGCCGCCGTCGCCATCTTCTTGAAGGTGTGCACGAGTGCCTCTCTCTCCTGTGTCCTGCACTGTGGGGGGTGGGCGGTCGGAACCGCCCGGCGGGGGTGTGGGCCGGTGGCCTACGAGACCCCCAGCTGTCCGGTGAGGACGAGGACGGCGGCGCCCAGCAGCACCACGTCCTCGCCGAGTGATGTGGTCCGTACGACGCGGGGCTCACCGACCGGCATGGTGCGCTCCCCGATCGTCTGCTCGACCGCGGTGAGCAGTGGGCCCTCGAGCAGGTCCGCAGGACCGCTGAGCACCAGCTCGCCCAGGTCGAGCGTGCCGACGACAGGCGCCAGCGCGGCACCGAGGCGGACGCCCGCGTCGGCGAGGCCGGCCTCCGGGTCGGCACCCGCGGCGATCTCGCGAAGCCGGGGGACGGCGACGAGGGTCTCCAGGCATCCCCGGCGTCCGCACGCGCAGGTGACGCCGTCGGGATCGACCACGACGTGACCGATCTCCCCGGCAGCGCCCTGGTGGCCGTGGAGCATCGCGCCCTCGAGGATCAGCCCGGCTCCGAGACCGGTGCCGATGCGCAGCAGCATCAGCCCGCCGTCGCCGGCCCGGCCGAAGGTGTGCTCGCCCAGCACTGCCGTGTTGGCGTCGTTCGCGACGTAGGTCGGGAGGTCGAAGGCCTCGTCCAGGCCGGCCGCGAGCGCGAGGTCACGCCAGCCCAGGTTGGGAGCGTCGGCGACGACACCGGCCTCGCCGACCACGCCGGGGGTGCCGACACCGATGCCGAGCAGGGGCCGGTCGGCCGCGGCGACCAGGTCCGCCACCAGCCGGTGGAGCAGGGTGACCGCGTCGTCGCCGAGCTCGGCGTCACGCCGGACCTCACACCGCGCCCGGACCTCGCCGGCGAGGTCGACCACGGCCCCCGACATCCGGTGGTCGACGGACAGGTCGACGGTGAGGATCTGGAGGGCGTCGGTCGCCAGCCCGATGAGGATCGGCGGCTTGCCGACGCGGGTCTCCCGCGGCGCACCGAGCTCCACCAGGAGGCCCTCGCCCATCAGCTCGCCGACCAGCTCACCCACCGTCACCCGGGTCAGACCGGTGCTGCGCGCCAGGTCGGCACGACTGGCGGCGCCCTCACGGAAGAGGTGCTGGAGCAGCAACGCACGGTGGTGGCGCCGGGTGTCCTCGGCCAGGAGCTTGCCGCTCGGCCGGAGCAGTGTGCGTTGGTTCACGTTTGTTAGTTCACCGTACTTACTAATCCGCCGTCAAGGGGTCTGCCCGAAAAAGCAGTGGATCCACGCTGCTGTCCACAGCCCGACGACGGCGTGGTTTGGACCGCCCGGGAGCGCGCCCAGGATCCGGACATGACGATCGCCAACCCCCGCGCCCTCCTGCGCGCAGGCCGCGAGACCGCCGATCACGCCGCCGAGGTACGCCGCAGCGCCCGTGCCCTCGGGCGGATCGACCTGACCTGCACCGGCGTGAACGGCGGGGACGACCTCGAGCCGCTGGGCGAACGCGTCGCCGCCACGGCCGACCGGCTCTCGGCGAACGCCGCCGCGCTCGCCGACGTCGCCCGGCTGTTCCGCGAGACCGACGAGGCACAGGTCCGTTCGCTCGGATCGCTGGTGCCGCTGCTGCCCGTGTGGGAGTGATCCGATGCCCACGCTGCTGGACACCTCGGTCGAGGGCACGCCGGCCGGCTGCCGCGCTGCCGCCGCGGCGCTGCGCGCCACCCTCGCGCCGTCCGGTCACGCCCGACGGTTCCTGGCCGACCAGCGGGCACTGCCCCACGCCGACCTCGGCGACCATGCCGGCACGGCCTACCGCACCGCCTGTCGGCGACTGCACCACGACCTCGGCGAGCCCCGGCGCGACGTGCGAGCACTCGCGGACGCCCTCGAGCAGTACGCCGACGCCCTCCGCGACGTCGTGGGGGTGATGGAGCGCGTCCGGGAGGTCGGAGCGTGGTACCGCTTCACGGAGTCGGCGCACCTGCTCCGCCGTCCCACGGCCCCGGCGGACGAGGAGCTGGTCGCGTGGCGCCTGCTCGAGCAGCGGGTCGCGGACGCCCAGCAGGCCGACTGGGTCGCCAAGCAGGCCTGGCGCGAGGCCTACGTGTTGGTCATCGGGGTCGCTCCGCCGGCGCAACGTGGCACGCCGCCGACCTGCCCCGTGTCGCCGCAGCCCTGGCCGCCGACGGACGACCAGTGGCCGCGCCCTCCCTGGCAGCCACCGCCGCGCGAGGAGCCGGCGGGCGGTCCCGGGGCATCCCCGGTCGCGCCACCGGCCGGCACGGGTGCGTCCGATCGTCCGCCGCCTGCTCCGCCGCGAGCCGATCCGCTCCCGCCCGACGGCACGCTCCGGGCGCCGCCCGGGTCAGGACCGTGGCGAGACCCGGCGCCGCTCGCCGCCCGGTTCGCCACCGCCGAGGACCCTCCGCCCCCTCCGTCATCACCAGAAGCGCTGACCAACCGTCCGTGGGAAGGACCGATCATGCTCGACCACAACGACATCAACCTCGCCGTCCCCGGCGACTGGCACCGACGGGCCGACCCGGAGTCCGGCGTCATCCTCTCGGCGCGGCCGGTGGGGGTGCCACCCAGCGGCTACGTGCCCGACGTCGTGCTGCGCGCGGCGCCCGTCGACGACGCGCTGGTCCCCTGGCGCGACGAGGCGATGGCCGACCTCGGCCGGCGGCTGCCGGGCTTCGCCCTGGAGGACGCCGACGAGTACGACCTCGGCGAGCACGAGGTCGCCTATCGCAGGTTCGCTCACTCCTTCGGCAGCACCGACGTGCTCGTCGACCAGTGGGCATGGCAGGTCGACGGCACCGGCGTCACGCTCACCTGCTCCACCGCCCGCGAGGACTACCCGGCCTACTGCGACCTCTTCGAGATGATCGCCAGCACCGTCGACGTCGTTCCCCGCGCCGCCTGACGTCGAGCCGCGAGCGTCGAGTCGGGGGTTTCCGGGGGTCGAGTCGGGGGTTTCAGGGGGTCGAGTCGGGGTTGTCGGGGGTCGAGTCGAGACCCTGCGGCCGGCGAGCCGCCGACACCACTCGACTCGACGCCTGGAACCCCCGATTCACGCCCCGAGACCCCCCGATTCAACGGCGCCGGGTGACGCGGATCCGGGCACCTCGCCGCGGGACGCTGGTGATGTTGCGGACCTTGGGGGCGTCCTCGCCGAGCGCGGTGACGTCGTACCGGGAGAAGACCTGGCGCAGGATCTCGGCGCCCTCCATCTGGGCGAAGCCGGCACCGATGCAGCGACGGACGCCGCCGCCGAACGGGATCCAGGTGTTCGGAGCAGGGGCACTGCCGTCGAGGAAGCGCTCCGGCCGGAACACCTCCGGCTCGGGGTGGTTCTCGGCGCTCTCGTGGGCTACCAGGATCGACGGTCCGACCGTCGTGCCGGCCGGGAGCTCGACGCCGCCGATCCGCGCCGGCTTCGTGAGCGTCCGCACCACCATCGGGATGATCGGATGCCGCCGCATCGACTCCTTCATCACCGCCTCGAGCCAGTCGTCGTCGCCCTCGTCGGCGGCTCGCTGGGTGCGGGCGAGCAGATCGCGGTCACGACCGACCTCGTGGAGCGCCCACGACAGCGCGCTGGCAGTGGTCTCGTGCCCGGCGAGCAGCAGCGTCACCAGCTGGTCGCGCAGCTCGGTGTCGTCGAGGGCGTCGGCGGCGCCCTCAGCGCCGTCAGCGTCGTCGCCGACCTGCAGCAGCCGGGAGAGTACGTCGCGACGCTCGGCGAGGTCCCTGGCCTCGCGGCGCTCCCGGATCTCGGCGTACATCAGCCGGTCCAGCTCCACCTGGTTGTGGATGGTGCGCTGCCACGGACCGAACCGCTGCAGCTGCGGGTAGGCCCATCCGAGCAGCACGATCGGGCTGATCTCCACCGTCGCCGTCACCCGCGGCCGCAGCTGCGCCAGACGCTGCTCGTCGGAGACGCCGAAGACGACGCGGAGGATCACCTCGAGCGTCAGCGCGTTCATCCGGTCCAGCGAGCGGAACGTCTCCCCGGCCGTCCAGCCGTCGACCTCGGCGGCAGCGACGTCGGCGACCAACGAGCGGTAGCTGCGCAGCGCCTTGCCGTTGAAGGCGGGCATCAGCAGCTTGCGCGCCCGGTGGTGCTCGTCGCGGTCCTGCAACAACAGCGAGTGCTCTCCCATGATCGGGCCGAGCACCGAGTTGCCCTTGCCGGCGAGGAACTGCTGCGGGTCCCCGGCGAAGATCTCCTTGGCGTGCTCGGGCCTGGTGAAGAGCACCAGCGGCCGTGACTTCGGCACCAGCCGCAGCGTGAAGACGTCACCGTACTTCGCGCGCATCGCGGAGTGGAGCCGGTGTCGGAACCGGAACAGCGCGACGGTCTGCAGCAGAGCGGGCCACCCCGGGCCGGGCGGCAGCCCCTCGCTCGGCACCGGAGGCATCCCGCTGCCCTCCCCCAGGCTGCTCATCTTCCGCAACCGATCGTGGGTCAGTGCGGTGGTGTCCGACCTCGGGGGCTCCGTCAGCGTCATCCTCGAGACGGTAGCCCGATCGCCCCCTGGCGGAAACCGACCACGGTAGGAGATCGGTGTCGGCGCGGCTGCACCGATGTCAGACCAGCAGACCGTCGCGCCGGGCGATCGCGGCGGCCTCCGTGCGACTCGCTGCGTCGAGCTTGCCGAGGATGTTGGAGACGTGGACGCTCACGGTCTTGGTGCTGATGTAGAGCTGCTTGCCGATCTCACCGTTGCTCCGTCCCTCAGCGACCAGCGCCAGGATCTCGCGCTCGCGGGCGGTGAGCTGCTGCGACCGCGGTTCCTGTCGGACAGGGCGCCGCCCGCTCGCGCGCAGCTCCGCGAGCAGCACCGTCCATCCCAGCCGCTGAGCGGTCTCGCGGGCCGCGTCGGCCAGTTCCCGCGCGGCCGATCCCTCCCCCAGCTGGCGCAGGATCGACGCGTAGGACGCCCGGAGCCTGGCCAGCTCGGGGACCTGCCCGAGCTCCCCGAAGGCCACCAGCGCTGCGTCCCAGGCGGCGAGCAGCTCCTGCCGTGCGGGCGGGTCCTCGCCTGCGAGCCACCGCACCCGCAGGTGCTCGGCCGTCAGTCGGTGCTCCCACGCACGGCCCTCGACCGCCCACTGGCCCGGCGTCTTGGCATAGCGCTCCACGACCATGCGGCCGTCGTCCCGCAGCCGGTCGGCCCACGCGACGACGCGGCCGCGCTCGGCCGTCGGCGTGGTCGGAAGCGTCGATGCGATGGCACCGAGCGTCTGTGCCGCAAGGCGCACCCGGGCGGCGAAGTGCTCGTGCCAATTGCGCGCCAGCACGCTGACGACATCGTCGTAGACCGTGACCGCGGCCGCGGCATCCCCCCGCCGGCCGTGGACGCTGATCTCGAGGCCGGCGGCATGGATCGCGACCACGCCCTCGTCGGGCCACACCGCGCGCAGCTCCCGGAGGTCTGGGCGGACGTCGGCTCCGCGGGCGTCGGCGATCGCGAGCTGCACCACGCGGATCACTGACCGCGGGATCAGCGGCGCCGCCGGGTCGTCCGCGATCGACACGAGCTCCAGCGCCTGGTCCCACTCTCCCAGTGCGTACTCGACCCAGGCCAGCTGCCAGCGGGCGTCGAGCACGTAGGGCGCCCACACCATGCCGTGCGCCACCCCCGCCTCCATGCCGGAACGGAACCAGCGCGCGGCCTGCTCCCACTCACCCGCGTCCTGGTAGGACCGTCCGAGCAGCCAGTGGGCACGCAGCTCTGCGCTCAGTGCTCGCGCCTCCTGGGCGCGGACCAGCGCCGCCTCGAGGCCGGCCCGCAGGCTGTCATCGGCGTCGTGGGTCCGCAGGCCGCCCAGCGTGGTCGCGAGGTCGGAGGCCAGCCGCGGGACGTCGAGCCGCTCGGCCAGTGCGAGCCCTTCCGTGGCGGCCGCCTCGGCCTCCTCCGGCCGCTGGGACGCGACGAGGGCCTTGGCGTAGGCAGCCAGTGCCTTGGCGCGCATCACGGTCTCGTCGGGCACCAGCGCGACGGCCTCCTCGGCGACCTCGACCGCGTCGATGTCGGTCTCGATGTAGTCCAGCAGCCGGGCGTAGAACGACAACAGGTGTGCCCGCTGCTCCGGGGCCGCGTCCGCCGGGAGACGTTCGAGGTGCTCGGCCAGCAGGTGCACTCCGCGCTGTGCGTCGCCGCTGTCGGCGATCACGTCCGCGGCCCGGACCACCACCCGGGCGAGGTCGATGTCGAGGCGAGCGACGCGCTCCGGGTCGGCCAACAGCTCCAGCGCGTGCTCGTAGTGCTCGGCAGCCTCCCCGGGGCCACCCACCGTCGCCGCCTCGTCACCGGCCTCGATGTCGGCGAGCACGGCGCGGTCGAGGTCCATGGCCCGGCGGGCATGGCGCGCGAGCTCGGCGGCCGTTCCCGCGGCGGAGCCGGAGAGCGCAGCGACGTACTGTCCGTGCAGTCGCACCCGCTCGCCGGGCAGCAGGTCGTCATAGACGGCCTCACCGAGCAGCGCATGACGGAAGGAGTAGGTGCTGCGATCGGCGACCAGCACGTTCATCTCGACCGCCTGGCGGATGCCGGCGTCCAGCTCGGCGTCCGGCATCCCGGACGCGGCGGCGAGCAGCTCATGACTGACCTTGCGGCCGGC
Organism: uncultured Nocardioides sp.; assembly: GCA_964544855.1. Classification (GTDB taxonomy): domain Bacteria; phylum Actinomycetota; class Actinomycetes; order Propionibacteriales; family Nocardioidaceae; genus Nocardioides. The sequence continues at coordinate 3,358 of CAZJDU010000035.1, read as the reverse complement.
GACGCTCACCACGCGAAGCAGCTGACGGGCCTCGTCGGAGAGCCGGTCGAGCCGCACCAGCAACAGGTCGGCCAGGTCGTCGGGCACCCATTGGCAGTTGCCCGACGCCACCAGCTCCTCGACGAAGAAGGCGTTGCCGTCGGCTCGCCGGACGATGGCGGCGATGTCGCGCTCGGACAGCGAGTCGACGGCGAGCTGCTCGACCAGTGCGCGCACCGCGCCGTCGGCCAGCGGCGGCACCGCCAGCCGGTCGACCTCGGCCAGTCGGGACCACTCGGCCACCTGACGCCGCAGCGGGTGCCGGCGGTGCAGGTCGTCCGAACGGTACGACGCCACGCAGGCGACGGGATGCTTGAAGGAGCGCGTGAAGAGGAAGCCGAGCAGGTCGCGCGTCGACTGGTCCGCCCAGTGCAGGTCCTCGATGACCAGCAGCAACGGCCGCTCTCCGGCGGCGTCGTCGAGCAGCATGTGGACCGCCTCGAAGAGCTCGAAGCGGTCGGTGCGGTGCACCGCCTCGCTGTCGTCGGCGCCCGTCCGGGTGCGTCGGCCCGGTTGGAGCAGTGCGATGGCGGGATAGGTCGCGGCGACCCGCTCGACCGAGGCCGGCAGCTCGGTGCTCAGCCGGCCCAGCACCTCGCTGAACGGCAGATAGGACAGCGCGCTCTCGCCGAAGTCGAGACAGTGCCCGGCGACCACCGCCCACCCTTCGGCACGGGCTCGGTCGCGCAGCGCCATCAGCAGCCGGGTCTTGCCCACGCCGGCGTCGCCCGAGAGCAGCACCACGCTGCCGCCCACCTGCTCGGTCAGGCCCACGAGGGAGGTGAGCTCATCGAGCTCGACGTCGCGGCCGACGAGGGTCGGGCTGGTCTGGGTCGCCACACTCGCCATCATGCCCGGGACCACCGACATCGTCCCACCGGGTTTTCCCGGGCTCGCCCCCGGCCGGACGACCGCCGGTGCAGGACGACTGCCGGACAGGCCGTCGGCCTGCCCGGCAGTCCCCGAGCCCTCGGCGCTGCGCGGCACCGGATCCCCGCCCGTGCGATCAGAGCCCGCGCGGGTCGACGCCGTGCCGGCGGCGGCGCGCGCGGCGGCGCTCCCGGACGGTCGCGATCTCCTGGCGGACCCGCTCGGCACGGAACTCGGCCTCGGGCTTCGCGAAGTAGTCGGTCGGCATCATCGTGATCTCCCCTTGGTGTGGTCGGCGACAAGGGAAGACTCGTCCTCTGAGGTAGGCCCGGACATCGGGCAGCCGCCTTATCTCCTGCGCGGATCCCCGGGCGCGCACTACCTCAGAGCGGCCCATCCGGCGCTGCAGGCTGGGTCGGGCCCTACTGAGGTACCCGAGGACCGCGGAGCGGGCGACGGCGCCGCCGACCGCGCCGGATCTCAGGGGCCTCGGGCGACCCGGGAGTGTCTCAGGCGCGGTGCGGCCGCCTCAGGCGCTCAACGACTGCTCGACACGCGCCGCCCGGTCCTGCCAGACGACGGTCCGGAGCTCGGCGCGCTCCTCGGGGTGGTCACGGTAGAACTCGATCAGGCTGACCACCAACCGCGGATCGCTCTCGAAGCGCGCCACATCGATCCTCGGCGCATCGTCGTCGCTCTCCACGATCTCCCGGTCGATCTCGAAGCCGAGCCAGTTGCGGAAGAAGGAGGAGGAGCGGTGGGAGTTGATCCACTCCTCCGTCGTCCGCTCATGGGACCAGTACAGATCGAGCTTCCCCAGCGCGTGCCAGGGAATCCGCAACCGTCGCCCGTCACAGGAGAGGACCAGTCCATCCACACCCACCAACAGCATCCGATGTGGCAGCAAACGCGCTTGTCCCCAGCGAAGGGCGGAGCGCAGCTGCAGCACACCCAGCGCGGCCAGCGCCAGGCCGGGGACCAGTCCGATCAGTCCGAGCGCAACCAGGTCACCATCGGAGAACTCGTGCTCGCTGCCGATCGGGGCGGACAGCAAGAGACCGGTGCACCAGATCGGCGCGGACGCGGCGACCACTCCCTGGAGCGTCACACTGACCACCCACCACCGCGACCTCATGGCCGCGATCGGCACGGACATACCGTCCCCCAACGGACCCTCGTGGTCCCGCGGCACGCCACGGGCGTGGTCGTCCGGCAGGTACCAGCCGGGCCCGTGGGCGTCGAACGCCGGGTCATGGGGGAATCTCGGCGGAGGTGGTGTCCAAGCCGGCACATCGGCAGTTCATCACAGGTGGGGTTGGATGGAGCCATGGAGTTCGCAGACGTCGTACGCCGCCGCCGGATGGCACGTGACTACACCGAGGAGCCGGTCGACCCCGCGATCATCGAGCGTGCCCTGGCGCACGCGACGCGGGCCCCGAGTGCCGGGTTCAGCCAGGGGTGGGGGTTCGTGGTGCTCGACACCCCGGCCGACGTACGCCGGTTCTGGGCCGCCTCCAGCGACGACGTGGACGACCCGGACACGTGGCTGGCCGGCATGATGCGCGCCCCCGTCGTGATCGTCCCGTGCAGCATCAAGACGGCCTACCTCGACCGCTATGCCCAGCCCGACAAGGGGTGGGCCGACCGTGACGAGGCGCGGTGGCCGATGCCGTTCTGGGACCTCGACACCGCGATGGCCTCGCTGCTCATCCTGCAGACCGCGACCGACGCCGGGCTGGGGTCCTGCTTCTTCGGGATCGTGCCCGACCGGGTCGACCGGGTGCGAGCAGCCCTGGGCCTGCCGGACGAGGACGGCGGGCCGCACCCGATCGGTGCGATCACCATCGGCCATCCCACGACGACGGGCAGCGGCGCGCAGGGCTCGCCCACCCGGCGGCGCCGGACGCCCTGGCAGGAGACCGCCCACCGGGGTCGCTGGGGCGCCGGGTGGGTCGCACCGCAGCCGACGTCCGAGGGAGGCTGATGTCCCGACCACCGATGGTGGTGACCCACCTGACCCAGGAGGACCTGCAGCGCGACGCCCCGGTGCTGCCGCGGGTGGCGCGGCTGCTGCGGCCCTACCGCGCCCGGATCGCGCTGGTGCTCGTCGCCGTGGTCAGCGCCGCGGCCCTCACCTCGCTCGTGCCCTTCCTCACCCGGGCGGTCTTCGACGACGCGCTCTTCCCCCTCGACGGCGGCGACCCCGACCTCGAGCTGCTCGCCTGGCTGGTCGCCGGGATGTGCGCGATCCCGATCGTCACCGCGCTGATCGGGATCGGGCAGAACTGGCTGACCTCGACCATCGGGAACTCCGCGATGGCCGACCTGCGCAGTGCGCTCTTCCAGCACCTGCAGCAGATGGAGCTGGCGTTCTTCACCGCCACCAAGACCGGTGCGATCCAGTCCCGGCTGGCCAACGACGTCGCCGGCGTCCGCACCGTGCTGACCG
>CAZJDU010000034.1:0-29084 GCA_964544855.1 uncultured Nocardioides sp. | reverse complement strand
CACCCATCTGGTGACGCTCGCGACGCCGCAGATCGGTGATTCCAGGCTCAGCCCGGAGGCTCACTCGCGCAGCAGACCGGCGACCAGGGGCGCGATCTCCCGCAGCGCCTTGCCGCGGTGGGAGATCGCGTCCTTCGCGTCCGGGGTCAGCTCGGCCGTGGTGACGCCCGGTCGGTCGTCGGCCTCGAAGACCACGTCGTACCCGAAGCCGCCGCTCCCCCGGACCTCACGGAGCACCCGCCCGGGCATCCTGCCCTCGACCACGATCTGCTCCCCGTCCGACCGGACGCAGGCGACCGCGCACGCGAAGTGCGCCGTACGACGCTCGTCAGGGACATCGGCGAGCTGGTCGAGCAGCAGCCGGTTGTTGCGGTCGTCGTCCTTCGGCGGGCCGGACCAGCGTGCCGACAGCACCCCCGGCATCCCGTTGAGCGCGTCGACGCAGAGACCGCTGTCGTCGGCGAGCGTGGGCAGCCCGGTGGCCGCGACACCCGCCCGGGCCTTGAGCAGCGCGTTGCCCTCGAAGGTCGGCTGGTCCTCGACGGGCTCGTGGTACGGCGGCACGTCGTCGAGACCGAGCACGGTGACGTCGGTGAGGTGCTCGCGCAGGATCCGCTGCATCTCCTCGAGCTTCTTGGGGTTGCGCGAGGCGACGAGCACGCGGGTGGCCTCGACGCTCGTCAGTGGTGCTCCTCGCACCTCACCCATCGTGACCCAGCGACTCCTGCTGGATCCGGGTCAGGTCGGCGCAGCCCTTCTCGGCGAGGCCGAGCAGGGCGTCGAGCTCGGACCGGTCGAAGGCGACCCCCTCGGCGGTGCCCTGCACCTCGACGTACTTCCCCTCCCCCGTCATCACGACGTTCATGTCGGTCTCGGCGCGTACGTCCTCGACGTAGGGCAGGTCCAGCCGCGGCGCGCCGTCGATGATGCCGACGCTCACCGCAGCGACCGAACCGGTGAGTGCCGGGCTGACGCCGAGCTGCGCGCACGCGTCGGCGAGGGCGACGTAGGCCCCGGTGATGGCGGCGGTGCGGGTGCCGCCGTCGGCCTGCAGCACGTCGCAGTCGAGCTGGATGGTGTTCTCCCCCAGCGCCCGGTAGTCGATCACCGCCCGCAGCGACCGGCCGATGAGCCGGCTGATCTCGTGGGTCCGGCCGCCGATCCGGCCCTTCACCGACTCGCGGTCAGAGCGCGTGTTGGTCGAGGCGGGCAGCATGGCGTACTCAGCGGTGACCCAGCCGAGCCCCGACCCCTTGCGCCATCGCGGCACTCCCTCGGAGGCCGACGCGGCGCACAGCACCCGGGTGCGGCCGAACTCGATCAGCACCGACCCCGCCGGGTGGTCCAGCCAGTCGCGGGTGATCGTCACCGGCCGCAGCTCGTCGTCGGCCCTGCCGTCCTCACGTGCGCTCATGGGCGCTCACCCTAAGCGGTCGGGCCGTCGGTCCCTTCCCTCAGGGGCTACTGCCGGGTATGAAGGAGGGACACCCGGACGACGACCAGGGAGCTCACGATGAGCACGGAGACCCAGGCAGCCCATGACGTCACCGAGGAGCAGGCGCGCCAGGTCGCCGAGGAGGCCCGCGAGGCCGCCTGGACCCGGCCCAGCTTCGGCAAGGAGCTCTTCCTCGGCCGGTTCGACCTCGGCCTGATCCATCCCTTCCCGCGGGGCGACGCCGCGTCGATCGAGCGGGGTGAGGCCTTCCTGGCCGAGCTGCGCGCGGTCTGCGAGAGCATCGACGGCCAGCAGATCGAGCGCGAGGCAGCGATCCGCGACGAGGACGTGGCGGCCCTCGCCCGGGTCGGCGCGTTCGGGATGAAGATCCCGCGCGAGTACGGCGGGGTCGGGCTGTCGGTCACCTACTACAGCCGGGCACTCATGCTGGCCGGATCGGTGCACCCGACGATCGGCGCGCTGCTGTCGGCCCACCAGTCGATCGGGGTCCCGGAGCCGGTCAAGGTCTTCGGCACCGAGGCACAGAAGCAGCAGTTCCTCCCCCGGTGCGCCGCGGGCGCGGTGACCGCCTTCCTGCTGACCGAGCCCGATGTCGGGTCCGACCCCGCGCGGCTCGCCAGCACCGCCGTGCCGACCGAGGACGGCGCGGCGTACCTGCTCGACGGCGTCAAGCTGTGGACCACGAACGGCACCGTGGCCGAGCTGGTGGTCGTGATGGCCAGGGTGCCTCCCCACGGCGGCGGGAAGGGCGGGATCACCGCCTTCGTCGTGGAGACCGACGCGCCCGGGGTGACCGTGGAGCAGCGCAACGCGTTCATGGGGCTGCGCGGCATCGAGAACGGCGTGACCCGCTTCCACCAGGTGCGGGTGCCGGCGGAGAACCGGCTCGACCGCGAGGGCGCGGGCCTCAAGGTCGCCCTGACCACCCTCAACACCGGGCGGCTCGCGCTGCCCGCCGTCTGCGCCGGCGCCGGCAAGTGGTCGCTGAAGATCGCCCGTGAGTGGTCCGGCGCGCGGGTGCAGTGGGGCAGGCCGGTCGGCCGGCACGCAGCGGTCGCGGAGAAGGTGTCGTTCATCGCGGCCTCGGCCTTCGCGCTCGAGGCGGTGCTCGAGCTCTCCGCCGAGCTCGCCGACGCGGGCAGCAAGGACATCCGCATCGAGGCCGCGCTGGCCAAGCTCTGGTCCAGCGAGGCGGCGTGGCAGGTCGCCGACGACCTGGTGCAGATCCTGGGCGGCCGGGGCTACGAGACAGCGGCGTCCAAGGCGGCGCGCGGCGAGCGCGCGGTGCCCGCCGAGCAGGTGCTGCGCGACCTGCGGATCAACCGGATCTTCGAGGGCTCGACCGAGATCATGCACCTGCTCATCGCGCGCGAGGCGGTCGACGCGCACCTGCAGGCCGCGGGCGACCTCGCCGTCCCCGATGCCGATCTCAGGAGCAAGGCGAAGGCGGCACTCGGAGCCAGCGGCTTCTACGCGACGTGGCTCCCCCGGCTGGTCGCGGGGGCCGGCACGGTGCCGACGTCGTACGGCGAGCTCGGGCCGCTCGCCGCTCACCTGCGCTCCGTGGAGCGCTCCTCCCGCAAGCTGGCCCGGCAGACGTTCTACGCGATGTCGCGGTGGCAGGCCGCTCTCGAGCACCACCAGGTCTTCCTCGGCCGCGTCGTCGACATCGGGGCCGAGCTCTACGCGATGGCCGCCAGCTGCTCCTACGCCCAGCACCTCGGCACCGAGGAGGCGCAGTGCCTGGCCGACACGTTCTGCCGTCAGGCCCGGCTGCGGGTGGACGAGCTCTTCACGCGGCTCTGGACCAACACCGACGACCTCGACAGGCGCGTCGCCGACCGGGTGCTGGACGGCGACTTCACCTGGCTGGAGGCCGGCGTGCTCGACCAGTCGGAGGGCACCGGCCCGTGGATCGCCTCCTGGTCGCCGGGTCCGAGCGAGCACGCGTCGGTCTGGCGCCCCTACCGGCGCGAGGACGAGGGCATGTCCTAGCCGTCAGCCGACCGGGACGCCGTCCTGCCGCTCGCCGCCCGGGCGCTCATCACCCGGGCGCTCACCGCCCCGCACTCCGTGCCAGGCCTTCCGCGCGGCCCACGGGCCGAGGTCCCGGGCGCGGCGCCCCACCCACGGCCCACCCTCGGCGAGCATCCAGGCGACGTCGCGCCGCCAGCTCGGCGGATAGCCGCCGCCGGGTGTCAGCACCGGCATCGGGAAGGACAGCCCGTGCGCGTGGAGCCGCTCGGCGACCGCCGCCGCGAGCGCCCGGTGGCCGATCTCGGAGGGGTGGAACCGGTCGACCGACCAGCAGTCGCGCCGTCGTAGCTCCGGCCGCCCGGCCAGGTCGAGCCGGATCCCGCCGTACCGCTCGTGCACCTCGTCGTAGGCCGCGTTGACCTCGCAGATCCGGCGCCACATCGGCCGGCGCAGCACGCCCGGCAGGCCGAGCACCTCGCCATGGTCGTGGAACCGGACCGTCAGCAGCGTGGTGCCGATGGCGTCGAGCGCCCCGGCGATGGCCAGCAGGTCGTCGCGCACCCGCTGCGGCTCCCACGTCGAGCGCATCGTGTCGTTGACCCCGACCATCAGGGTCGCCAGGTCCGGCCGGTGGGCGAGGGCGTCGGGCAGCTGCTGCTCCCGCACGACCGCGGTGGTGGCCCCCGAGATCGCGAGGTTCCAGAACGACAGGTCGTACGACGCTCCCAGGGCCGCCGCGAGATGGCGGGCCCAGCCCCGCCATCGGCCGCCCGGGACGGGATCGCCGATCCCGACCGTGGTGCTGTCGCCCAAGGCGGCGACCCGGAGATAGGACGTGTGCCCGCGCACCCCGCTGCTCACGGCTCTCACCGTGGCGCAACGGAGTACGCGCGGCGGCTGCCCAGGTGTCGTGTCCGGCAACACCGGGTGACGACTCGGGACTACTTGACCTCGGCGCGCAGGATCCGCCCGATCCCCAGGATCACCGGGATCCCGATCCACAGGAAGGCGGTCCAGCCGAACTGGAGGTACTGCGTCAGGCCGACGCCGATGTCCTCGCCCATGTAGCCCGTCCCACCGGTGACGACCGGCGTCGACGCGATCGTGAGGTCGACCCACGGCAGCACGTCACGGGCCCACTCGAAGATCGCGTAGAGCGTGCTCCACACCATGAAGGGCAGCAGCAGCGCGACGACGTAGTAGATCGAGATCGCTCCGGGCGTGTTGAGCATCAGCATGCCGAACCCGAAGGCCATCCAGAAGAAGAGCAGCTGCAGCACGACGGTCCACAGCAGGTCGGCACCGTCCAGGTTCCATCGGGCATCGGTGCCGCTGATGCCGGCCGCGACCACGTTGGTGACCGCGCCGAGCGCGATGGCGACGGCGATGGTGACCAGGGCGAGCAGCGAGACCGTGACCCACTTCGCGAGCACCACCCGCAGCCGGTGCGGCTCCAGCGTGAAGCTGACGAGCGCCGTGCGCTGGCTCCACTCGCTCGTCACGGTGAGCACGCCGAACAACGGCAGCAGCAACGACAGCGGGATCGTGAAGATCTGCGAGAGGGCGTTCGCGGTGACGCCGGCGGTGCCGTCGAGCGCCACCACGAGCAGGACCACCGCGAGCGTCAGGACCAGCAGCAGCCCCGTGACCGCCAGCAGCCAGAAGCCGCCACGGGTGTCGGTCATCTTGCGCCACTCGACCTTGACCAGGCGGCCGAAGGGCGTGCGCGGCGTGCCCGACACGTCGAGCGTCGCGGGTGGGGGCGAGGCGAGGTCGGTCATCGCACGGATCCTTCCGGGAGGGAGTCACGCTGGGTGGTCGAGGTGAGCTCGAGGAAGAGGTCCTCGAGGCCGGCGGCACCCGAGCGCAGGTCGGTGAGGACCACGCCCGCGGCCAGCGCCGCCTTGCCGACGTCCTCGGGGGCGGCCTGCACCTTCAGGCCCGCGCCCGCCTGCTCGACCTGGTGCCCGTCGTTGGTGAGCTCGGTCGCGAGGGCCGCGTTGTCCAGCGACGTGACCAGTGTGGACTGGCCGCCGGCGGCCCCGTCGAGCAGCGACTTCTTGTCGCCCTGGGCGACGATCCGGCCCTGTCCGATGAGGATCATCTCGTCGGCGATCTGCTCGACCTCGTGGAGCAGGTGGCTGGAGAGCAGCACGGTGCCGCCGCGGTCGGCGTACCCCTTCAGCAGGCCGCGCATCCAGCGGATGCCGGCCGGGTCGAGCCCGTTGGCCGGCTCGTCGAGGATCAGGACCGACGGGTCGCCCAGCAGCGCGTGGGCGATGCCGAGCCGCTGACGCATGCCGAGCGAGTAGTTCTTCACCCGGCGCTTGGCCTCGGACGGGTCGAGCGCGACCAGCTCGAGCATCTCGTCGACGCGGGTCCTCGGCAGCCCCATCGTCTCGGCACCGATGGTCAGCACCTCGCGACCGGTGCGGCCGTTGTGCTGTGCCGAGGCGTCGAGCAGCACGCCGACGTGACGACCCGGGTTCGGGATCTCGTGGTAGTCGAGGCCGCCGATCGTGACCGTGCCGCGGGTCGGCGGGGTCAGCCCGACCATCACCCGCATCGTGGTGGTCTTGCCGGCGCCGTTGGGGCCGAGGAAGCCGGTGACGCGGCCCGGCTGACAGGCGAAGCTGACATCGTCCACCGCGGTGAAGCCGCCGTAGCTCTTGGTGAGGTGATCAACCGTGATCATGCGGACCACCCTGCCGCACCGACGCGGTGCCGCCATCGGTCCGGGGGCGCGTGTCCGGTGACCAAAGTAGGGGGTCACCCGCGCCCGCCGCTCGATGCCCACGGGCGACCGGCACCCTAGATTGAGGAGCATGGACGGCACCGACCCCGCGCAGTACCAACCGCGGCTGACCGCGTGGGGGCACGCCTGGCGGGTCGGGGCGATGCTGGCGATCAGCGCGATCGCGTTCCTCGACGCCCTTCCGCGGGAGCAGGCGATCGGCGCCTGGTTCGTCGCGGTCGACCTCGCGGTCGGTGCCGGCTGCCTGCTGCTGGTGCACTGGCGCCGGCGCTGGCCGGTCGCGGTCGCCCTGGTCATCGGGCTGGCCTCGACGGTCTCCATCTCGTCGTCGGGTCCGGGCGTGCTCGCCCTCGCCTCGCTCGCCACCCGGCGGCGGGCACGGGAGATCGGCGCCGTCGGCTCGATCACCTTCGCCTGCTGGTACCAGTTCGAGACGATCACCGGCAACACCGACCCGTTCTGGCTGCTGCTGCCGCTCAACGCGATCATCATCTGGACCATCATCGGCTGGGGTCAGTTCATCGGCTCGCGGCGAGAGCTGGTGCACACCCTGCGCATCCGCGCCGAGACGGCCGAGGCCGAGCGCGATGCGCGCGCCCGCGAGGCCCGCACCACCGAGCGCACCCGGATCGCCCGGGAGATGCACGACGTGCTGGCCCACCGGATCTCCCAGATCTCGATGCACGCCGGCGCGCTGAGCTATCGCGACGACCTGGGTGCGGACGAGATGCGCGAGAGCGTCGCGGTGATCCAGCTGAAGGCCCACGAGGCGCTCAGCGACCTGCGGGAGGTGCTGGGCGTGCTGCGCGAGGAGGACGGTGACCGGACCCGCCCGCAGCCGACGTACGACGACCTCCCGACGCTGGTCGCCGAGGCCCGCGCCGGCGGCACCACGATCGAGTACGACGACCTCCTCGTCGCCGATCGGCCGGTGCCGGACGGCGTGGGGCGCACCGCCTACCGGATCGTGCAGGAGGGCATCACCAACGCCGGCAAGCACGCACCGGGAGCGACGCTGCGGATCCGGCTGACCGGGTCGCCCGACGACGGGGTCGAGGTGGTGCTGCGCAACCCGCTCGGGTTCGGCCCCACCCGCACCCCCGGAGCGGGCCTCGGGCTGGTCGGTCTCGCCGAGCGCGCCGAGCAGCGGGGCGGCCTGCTCGAGCACCGCGTCGACGCGGTCGGTGGCTGCCCGGCGTTCGAGCTGCGGGCCTGGCTACCGTGGGCCGGGTGAGCGAGGTGATCGGGGTGCTGCTCGTCGACGACGACCCGCTGGTGCGCTCGGCCCTGGCGCTGATGCTGGGCGGGCAGACCGACATCGAGGTGACCGGCGAGGCAGCGGACGGCCACAGCGGGGTGGCGCTGGCGCGCCGGGAGCGTCCTGACGTCGTGCTGATGGACATCCGGATGCCCGAGCTCGACGGCCTGGCCGCCACCCGGACGCTCCGTGCCGACCCGGATCCACCGCACGTGATCGTGCTGACCACCTTCGACGCGGACGACCACGTGCTCGGCGCCCTGGCGGCCGGCGCCGACGGCTTCCTCCTGAAGGACACGCCGCCGCCCGAGATCGTCGGCGCGATCCGCACCGTCGTCGCCGGCGACCCGATGCTGTCGCCGTCGGTCACGCGGACCCTCATCGAGCAGTTCCGCAGCGGCTCCGACGACCGGCGCGCCGACGCGCGTGCCCGGCTCGCCCGGCTGACCGATCGCGAGCTCGACATCGCCGGAGCCGTCGGCCGGGGGCTGAGCAACGCCGACATCGCCGGTGAGCTCTTCCTGTCGATCCCCACGGTCAAGGCCCATGTGTCGCGGCTGTTCGACAAGCTCGAGGTCACCAACCGGGTGCAGATCGCCATCTGCGTCCACGACGCCCGATGAGCCGCCGGCCGGTGAGACGGCTGGTGAAATCGCCGCCAAACCGGCGCACACCGTGGCGTCCACGGCCTCCGACCCCCTAAGGTGGGGCGGGTCGGCCAACGACGTTGATCGACAGTGCTCTCACAACTTGCAGATGGGATGGGGCCCACCGTGCTCAAAATCTTCGTTCGTGCGCTGCTGCTAGCGCTCGTCACCACCGTCGCGGGCGCCGGCTTCCAGGCCGCGCACGCGGCCGCCAGCTGGACCTACATGGCCTACGCCGGCGCGACCCAGGTCAAGGTGCTCGACAACACCGTGTCCTCGGACTACACCGCACCCGCCTACATCTTCGGCAGCGCGCCGGGGGCGACCAACGCCAACAGCACCGCGCGGGTCGAGGCTGGCGGCATCGCGAAGGTCGGCGCCGTCGAGACCAAGGCGGAGTCGTTCGAGACCGCCGACGGGATCGCCACGCGCACGACCTCCCAGGTCGCCGACGTCGAGGTGCTCAACGGCCTGATCACGGTCGACGCGCTCACCACGACGGTCACCTCCTACGGCAACGACGACGGGACGTCGAGCGCCACCGGCGGCACCGAGTTCGCCGGCATCAACATCGTGGGGATCGACCTCCCGGTCAACATCCCCAAGAACTTCTCCGTGCGGGTGCCCGGCGTCGCCGAGATCTACCTCGACTACTTCGCCACCTCGGGCAGCGACGGCAACCGCGGCTCGATGGCCACCGCCCTCACCGTGCACCTGCTGAAGTCCGCCGGCCAGCTCGACAAGGGCGCCACCGTCGCCATCAACCCGGCCCTGACCTTCCTCGGCCCGGGCCCGGACCCGGACGAGGGCGCCGTCCTGGGCGGCAACGCCTACGGCACCAAGGTCCGTGCCGACGTGGGCAACGGCGCCATCACGGTCGTCTCCGACCCGACCGCGCTGGTGCGCACCAAGTCCAGCGGCAGCGACGGTGAGACGATCACCAACTCCACCGCCTCGGCGAACGTCCCGGGCGTGGCCGACCTCGGCGTCATCACGTCGACGACGACCTCCGACAAGGACGACACCGGCGACGGGACCGTCGTCAACACGAGCGAGGTGGCGGGGATCAACCTGCTCGGCGGACTCATCACCGCCGACGCCATCAAGGTGACCGCCGCGAGCGAACGGACCAACGGCACCTACAGCGGCGAGATGAAGCTCGACCTGGTCAAGCTCACGATCGCGGGCACCGAGATCCCGATCAACGTCAAGCCGAACACCGTCATCAACGTGGCGAACCTCGGCAAGGTCGTGATCAACGAGCAGACGCAGAACGCGGCGGCCAACCGGATCCGGGCGCTGTCCATCACCCTCGACACCGCACGGGCGGGCCTCCCCGTCGGCGCGCAGATCGAGGTCGCGGTGGCATCGACGCGGATCAACTGACCGGCACCACTGACGAGAGGCGCCCCGGGCTCGGCCCGGGGCGCCTCTCGTCGTCTCGGGTCAGAGCGGGTAGACCGCGCCGGTGGTCGCGAGCTCGGTGGGGCCGTCGTAGCGCGCGACCGCCTCGTCGAGCATCCCCTGGGGGTCGTGCCACGGCGGCACATGGGTGAGCACCAGGCGCTTCGCTCCGGCCTTCGTGGCGTACTCGCCACACTCGGCACCGGTGAGATGCAGGCTCGGCGGGTTGTCGTCGCCCTCGCGGAAGGACGCCTCGCAGAGGAAGAGGTCGGCGTCGTCGGCGATCTCGAGCAGGGCCGGCGTCGGGCCGGTGTCGCCGCTGTAGGCGAGCACCGCCTCCCCCGCCGTGATGCGCAGGCCATAGGCCTCGACCGGATGGTCGACCGGGATCCCGGTCACCTCGAACGGTCCGATCCGCACGGTGGCGGGGAAGGCGTAGAACTCGAACTCCTCCCGCATCCCCGGCGCCGTCGGCAGGTCGTAGGCGCGGGAGAGCCGGTCGGGCGTGTCGCTCGGGCCCCACACCGGGATCTGCGGCTGCGTGCCGGTGGGGTGGTACTTGCGCAGCACGTAGTAGCTCGTCATGTCGATGCAGTGGTCGGCATGGAGGTGGGAGAGCAGGACGGCGTCGACCGCCAGCGGGTCGATGTAGCGCTGCAGCTGGCCGAGCGCGCCGTTGCCGAGGTCGAGCACGAGGTTCCAGGTGCGGCCCTCGGCCTCGGCCTGCACCAGGTAGCAGCTCGCGGGCGACTCGGGACCCGGGTAGGAGCCCGAGCAGCCGACCACGGTGATCCGGACGTCCGTGACTGCCATCGGTGCGATCATGCCAGTCCTCCGGCGTACTGTCCGGCAGCCGCGAGCTCCGATCCGAGGAACCTCCGCCCGATGGTCTCGAACTCCGCCGGCGACCCCGTCGTCACGAACGAGTACGACGGCTCGCCGCCGGTGCGCATCAGGCCGGTGTCGGTCAGCATCCGGTAGACGGCCTGGCCACACTCCTCGGCGCTGCTCACCAGGGTCACCTCAGGCCCCATCACGTAGGAGATCACGCCGGTCAGCAGCGGGTAGTGGGTGCAGCCGAGGATCAAGGTGTCGATGCCGAGGTCGGTCAGCGGGTCGAGGTACTCGTGGGCGACCGCCAGCAGCTCGTCGCCGCCGGTGACACCCTCCTCGACGAAGTCCACGAACCGCGGGCACGCCCGCGTGGTCAGCTGGACGTGCGGGGCGGCCGCGAAGGCGTCGTCGTAGGCCATCGACTCCGCGGTGGAACGGGTGCAGATCACGCCGATCCGGCCGTTGGTCGTCGTGCCCACCGCCCGTCGCGTGGCCGGGTAGATCACCTCGACCACCGGGACGTCGTACCGCTCCCGGGCGTCGCGCAGCATCGCACCGCTCGCCGAGTTGCAGGCGATGACCAGTGCCTTGACGCCCTGCTCGACCAGGTGGTCGAGGCACTCCAGGGCGTACTCGCGCACCTCGCCGATCCGCAGCGGTCCGTAGGGCTGGCGCGCGGTGTCGCCGAGGTAGATCAGCGACTCGTGCGGCAGCTGGTCGATGACCGCCCGGGCCACCGTGAGGCCACCGAAGCCGGAGTCGAAGATGCCGATCGGCGCATCGAGGTCGGGAGGGGTCTCACGCACCGGACCAGCGTAAGTGGTTCACCCCCCGGTACGCCGGAATCGTCAGCGACGTCACGTCGCTCACACAGCCTGCCCGGCAGCTGTGCCGACATGATGGGACTACCCCCGCACTCTCACCCTGTTGCGATCCGATCGGGCTCCAGTTGCGCCGAGTGTCGTCGCGGTGCGTCCCGGAGCGCCAGGAGCACGAACCCCACACAGAAGGGGACGGCACCGAGGACCTCCAGGACCTGGATGGCTGCGGCCTCCGGCCCGGCGGCGAAGATCAACAGACCGCCGACCCAGTAGGTCACCGCTCCGATCGCCAGCAGGATCCCCGCCCACCGGTCGCCCCAGCGGGCCAGAGCGGTTCCCAGCGCGATGTAGCCCGCCGGGAAGAGCAGCAGCGCGGGTATGAGGATGGCCGCGGAGCCGGGGTCCAGATCCTCGCCGCTGTGCACCAGGTCCGGATCGTACCGTGCCATCGTCGGGTTCACATTGCCGTCGAAGACGATCAGACCGAACCAGGCCAGGGTGCCGCTCACCGCGACCCAGGACGACAGTCCCATCACACCCATGGTCCCCCACCGACCACGAAGCGCGATCAGACACGCGACCTGGAGCGCCAGCCCGAGCGCCTGGATGCTGTGGGTCACGCCGTACCAATCTCCCACCTGTGCGATCCCCGCGCCGTCCCGAGCCGGATGCAACACCGTGCCGATCAGGAACAGCAACCCCCCGAGGGTTCCCGTCACGGCGGGCACCAGCCCCCGTCCCTTCCCGTGCACCTTCTCGATCTTCATGACGCTTCCCTTCTAAATCAGTCATAGGTGTTCAATTTGCTGTCGACGGTGGGGCGCGCGGCGCCACCGCCACCCGATACGGCGGTCGGTCGGCCGTCGACCGCCCCGGTCGATCTCGCTGCCCGCGTCAGCGGGCGCGAGCGGTCGAACGCTCGGGAACAGGTGCGCCAGGCGGCGTGAGGGCGGCAAGCACCGTCGCGGTGATCACGTCCGAGGCGGCGCCGTCCTCCAGGCGGCCTGTCTCCACCTCGACGGCGGCGGCATGGATCACGTCCTGCACCACCACAGTCAGCCACGTGACGTCGAGGTCCGAGCGGAAGCATCCCGACTCACGACCACGCTCGATGAGCGTGCCGATCCGCTCGGCCGGGCGGGCATGGTGGACACGGATCCGATCGGGAGGCAGCGATGCCTTCGCGGCAGTGAGAACGGAGCGGAGGCGATTGACGTGCTGCCAGGTCGACCCGATCAGGCGCCCCAGCGCCTCCATCGGATCGCCGGACATATCGACACCGTCCAGGGCCGCCTCCGCGTCCTCCACGCACCTGCTCAGGACCGCCTCGACGAGCTCCACCCGGCCCGGGAAGTGGCCGTACAACGTGACGCGGCCCACGCCTGCTCGCTCTGCGATCTCGGCGACGCTCGCGTCCGCATCGACGCTCAGGCACTCGACGCCCGCTTCTACGATGGCCTCGATGTTGCGCCGGGCGTCCGCGCGCTTGCGCTCGCTCGCTCCCGGTCGATCGCCTCGGCTCGACATCACGACCCCTCGCTCGGAAACGGCGTACGGCGTCAGCGTATCGGCGCACCGTCCGCGATCGACCCGGCCTGAACGCGCCCCGCTGGTCACCCATGACCAGCCTGCCGCTCCTGCCGTCGGACAGCAGGCACGATCGCGGGCGCGAGAGCCGCGCCGACCGCCGCCAACCCTGCCGCTGCGGCGAACGCGGTCGAGAAGTCGGCCGGCATCGGGCGGACCGCAGCGAGTCCCACCGCCGCGAGGGTCGACAGCATCGCGACACCGAACGCTCCGCCGAGCTCGTGCGCGGTGCTGACGACCGCTGATCGCAGCCCCCGGTCCTCGGGCCGCGCCGAAGCGAGCGCCGCGGTGAAGGCAGTGACGAAGACCGCACCGATCCCCAGGGCGGCGATCGTGAGCCCGACGAGGAGCCCGGGTCTGCCGAGACCGACGGCGGCTGCCACGCCCTCGCCGAGCGCCGCCAGCGCGAGGCCCACCGTCGCGACCCACCGCGCGGGGATGCGATCGAGGACCCGTCCGGCCACCTGTGCACCAGCACCGACCGCCACCGCCGCGGGGAGGAAGGAGAGCCCCACTGCGAGCGGCCCATCGCCGTACGCTCGCTGGAGTACGAACGACCCGAGGAAGAAGTTGCCGACCATCAACCCCGTGGCGACCACCATCAGCAGCACGCCTGCCACCACCGACGCATCGGTCAGGAGCGACACCCGCAGCATCGGCTCCTCGACGCGCCGCTCCACGAGCACGAACCCCAGCCACAGTGCCGCGCCCACGGCGAGGGTCGCCACGGTCGTCACCGACGCCCACCCACTGCCCGCCTCGACCAGGCCGTAGACGATCAGGGCCGTCCCCCCTGTGACGAGCACCGCACCTGGCACGTCGGGACGTGCCGGCGCTCCGGCGACCGGCCTGGTGACCAGCGGCACGACGACCAACAGCACGATGCCGATCGGAACGTTGACCGCAAAGATCCACTGCCAGCTCAAGAGGGATGTGATGAGGCCACCGGCGGTGACGCCGAGCGCCGTACCGACTGCGCTCAGCGTGCCCCAGACGGCGAGAGCCCGGGTGCGGGCGCCGTCGCTCACGTGGGCCATCAGCACCGCCAGCGCCGCTGGTGAGAGCAACGCCGCACCGAGACCCTGAGCGGCGCGCCCGGCCAGGAGCGTCGCTGCACTCCCCGCCACCGCACACACCAGCGACGCCGCGGTGAAGACGATCAGGCCCGCGACCAGCACTCGTCGGGCACCGAAGAGGTCAGCCGCCCGTCCTCCGAGCAGCACCAGGCCGCCGAAGAGCGTCGTGTAGATCGTCATCACCCACGTCAGAGCATCGCGACCGAGCCCGAGGCTGCTGCCGATCTCGGGGAGCGCGACGTTCACCACGGTGACGTCGAGGACCAACATCAGCTGGGCCGTTGCGAGCAGTGACACGGTCGCGATCTCACGCCTGGTCATCGATGTGCGCGGGGTCTCCGCGGCGATCTGGGCCATCACAGTCCTTAAACTCGTACTTGGGTGTTCAAGTTCTTGACCGTACTAACTTAAACACCTATGTTCAAGTTATTGAGACGAAGCCATCGGCCGGGGACACCCGCACCGCGCCGATCCGCGCAAGGAGGAGAGGCCCTTGATGCACGGATCCGAACTGCCGTCACGCGATGAATGCGTGCGCGACGCCTACACCGCCGTGGTGGCGCCGTACAGCGACAGGCAGGCGGGCGAACTGGACAGCCTGCCGCTCGAGCGATGGCTCCTCGACCGCACGAGCGCTCGGGCCGACGGGATGCCGGCCATCGAGGTGGGGTGCGGCCCCGGTCACGTCACGGCCCATCTCGCGGCGGCCGGCGTCGACGCGACCGGGCTGGACCTCACGCCGGCGATGATCCATGAGGCACGGCGGCGGTATCCGGACGGACGGTACGTCGTCGGCGACCTCCGCGACCTGACTCCTCCGAGGAACGCGGCCGGCTGGGGGGCGATCCTCGCGTGGTACAGCCTGGTCCACCTCACGCCCGAGGAAACACCAGCGGTACTGCAGCGACTCGCCGGCGCGCTCGCCCCGGGAGGTTGGCTGGTCTACGCCGGCCACGCGGGCACCGACCCCATCCACGCCGACAACCTCTTCGGGCATCCCGTGTCACTGCAGTTCCACCTCCAGGAGCCTGCAGAGGTGGCCGCCCAGTTCGGCGAGGCCGGGCTCGCCGACGTGGAGTGGTATCGGCGGGGCGCGCTCGTCGAGCGCCGGGAACGCACCGAACGCGCCTTCGTCCTCGGCCGGCGTCCGCCGAGTGCGGACGTCTCGATCGAGGCGCAGGCGTGGCGGCCGAGGTAGCGGGGCAGGCCCAGAGTTGGGCGCACGGGCAGGTGCTCAGCGTCGTGGTGGCATTCATCGCCGCCAGTGACGTCACGTCGCTCACATAGCCTGCTGGCATGCTCCGTTCCGGCCGCCTGCTCCTGGCTCCCTCCACCGTCGCACTGGCACTCCTGCTGCCGCTGCTGCCGCTGCTGCCGACCGCCACCGCCGGCCCGTCGGAGTCGCTCGGCGTCGCGGCGGCCCAGGTCACCCAGCGCCGGGTGCTCGCCATCTCCGTGGACGGACTCCACCCCGGGGCGCTGCGCAAGCTCGGCAGGCGCCGGGTGCCGCATCTGCTCCGGCTGATCCGCCGCGGCGCCGCCACCCGCAACGCGCGCACCCAGATCGAGCGGACCGTGACGCTGCCCAACCACGTGTCGATGGTGACCGGGCGCCGCATCGACCGGCGCCGGGGCGGGCACGGGGTGACCTGGAACCGGGACCGCTCGGACGTCACCGTGCACGAGGCTGCCGGAGAGCGGGTCGAGTCGGTCTTCAGCACGGTGCATCGCGGCGGCGGCAGCACGGCCGTGTTCGCGACCAAGTCCAAATTCACGCTCCTGAAGCGCTCCTGGCCGGGTGCGATCGACCGCTCGGTGATCAAGCCCGGCCGCGACGGCGCCGTGGTGCGGCGCGTGCGGAAGGACCTGGTGCGGCACCACCGATCCTTCACGTTCCTCCACCTGGGCAAGCCGGACCGCGTCGGACACCGCCGCCGGTGGCTGAGCCGCGCCTACCTCGACGCGGTCGTCCGCGTCGACCGGCTGGTCGGCTCGATCATGCGGACCCGCCGGGAGCACCGGCGGCTACGACGTCATCTCGTCATCGTGCTGACGTCCGACCACGGAGGCGTCCCGGGCACCCGCCACCACGGCGACCCGCGCCGGCGGCACAACTACCGCGTGCCGTTCGCGATCTGGGGCCGCGGCATCGACCGGGGCGGCCTCTACCGGATGAACCCGGACTACCGCAATCCCCGCAAGAAGCGCGTCGGCGCCACCGGAGCGCAGCCCGTGCGCAACGGCGACGTCGCCAACCTCAGCACCCGGCTGCTGGGCCTCGGCACGGTGCCCGGCAGCCGGTGGGGCGCCGCCGATCCGCTGCGATGGCACCGGTGAGCGGTCGCGGCCACGCTCAGCACTCGCCCGTCGCCTCGTAGGCACGGATCGCGTCGACCTTCGCCGCCGAGGTGGACGCGGGGTCGAAGGTGTAGCCGAGCCAGTCCGCAGCGAGCCGGCGAGCGAGCTCCAGCCCGACCACCCGCTCACCGAAGCACAGCACCTGGGCGTCGTTGCTCAGCACGGCTCGCTCGACGGAGTAGCTGTCGTGCGCGGTCACCGCACGGATCCCGTCGATCTTGTTCGCACTGATCGCCACCCCCAGGCCAGTGCCGCAGACCAGCAGCGCGCGGTCCGCCCGGCCGGCGACGATCAGCCTCGCCGCCGCGACCGCCACGTGGGGATAGTGCGTGTCCTCGTCGGCATCCACGCCCACGTCGATCACCTCGGCGACCCTGTCGTCGGCCGCGAAGTCGGCCGCGAGGGCATCCTTGTAGCGCAGTCCGGCATCGTCACTGCCGACCACGATGCGCAGCTTGTTCGCCGTCATCACTCCTCCTTCGGCCGTCGGGATCGGGGCGGGCCAGGGCGTCGGGCGGGGAGAGGTGCCGCGTCATCGGAGCGGGCCGAGGGCCACAGCTGGTCCCTGGCCGCCGCGACGACGGCATCGGCGGTGAAACCGAACCGGTCGCGGAGCGCGGCGAGCGGAGCGGAGGCGCCGAAGGTCTCCATGCCGACGACGGCACCTCCGGCCCCGACCCAGCGGTGCCAGCCGAAGGGGCTCGCCTGCTCGATCGCCACCCGGGCGGTCACCTCGGGTGGCAGCACCTGGTCGCGGTACGCCGACGTCTGGCGCGCGAAGAGCTGCATCGACGGCATGCTGACGACCCGCGTCCGCACACCTTCGTCGACCAGCCGCTCGTACGCCTCGACGGCGAGCGCGACCTCGCTGCCGCTCGCGATGAGGATGACGTCGGGCACGTCGGCGGGGTCGCCCGCGAGCACGTAGGCACCGCGGGCGGTCCCGCGGGCCGAGGCGAAGCGGGTCCGGTCGAGGGTCGGCAGCGCCTGACGCGAGAGCACCAGCGCCACCGGCTGCTGTCCCATCGGCAGGACGGTGCGCCAGGCCTCGACGACCTCGTTGGCATCGCCCGGCCGCATGTCGAGGAGGCCGGGCACCGCTCGCAGCCCCGCCAGCTGCTCGACCGGCTGGTGGGTGGGCCCGTCCTCCCCCACCCCGATGGAGTCGTGCGTGAAGAGATGGATGACCGGCAGCTCCATCAGCGAGGACAGCCGCAGGGCGCCGCGCTGGAAGTCGGAGAAGATCAGGAACCCGGCCTGGAAGACGCGGACCCGGGACAGCGCCCAGCCGTTCGCCACCGCTGCCGCCGCGTGCTCCCGCACGCCGAAGTGGAGGTTGCGGCCCGCGCGGTCGTGCCGGCCGAAGTCACCGGCGCCGGCGACGGTCAGTCGCGACCTCGTCGACGGTGCGAGGTCCGATGCGCCGCCGACGAGCCAGGGCACCGTGCCGGCGACGGCGTTGAGGACCTGTCCGCTGGCCTCGCGAGTGGCCACGCCCCCGGGGTCCGCCGGGAACTCCGGCAGGTCACGGTCCCAGTGGTCGGGCAGCCGGCCGCGCTCCATGCGCTCCAGCTGGTCGGCGAGGTCGGGGTAGTCCTCGGCGTAGCGCGCGAAGGCCTCCTCCCACGCCCGGCGCAGCTCGCCGCCGCGGGCGGTGACCGTCCGGTCGAAGTGGTCGTAGACCCCGTCGGGCACGTGGAAGGGTCGGTCGGTGGGCCAGCCGTAGGCCTGTTTGGCGCCGCGGACCTCCGCCGTCCCGAGGGGCTCGCCGTGGGCGGTGGGGCTGCCCTGCTTGGTGGGCGCGCCCCAGCCGATGACCGAGTCGACGATGATCAGGGTCGGCCGCCCGCGCTCCCGGCCGAAGTCCCGGAGAGCGGCGTCCATCGCCTCGATGTCGTTCGCGTCGGCGACCTCCGCCACGGCCCAGCCGTAGGCGCGAAACCTCGCAGCGACGTCCTCGGTGAACGCCAGATCCGTGCTGCCCTCGATCGTGATCCGGTTGCGGTCGTAGATCCAGCAGAGATTGTCGAGCCCGAGGTGTCCGGCGAGCGAGGCTGCCTCGGCGGCGACGCCCTCCATCAGGTCCCCGTCACCGCACAGCGCATAGACGTCGTGGTCGAACAGCCGGTGGCCCGGCCGGTTGAAGGTCGCGGCCCGCCATCGTGCCGCGGACGCCATGCCCACGGTGGCCGCGGCACCGGTGCCCAGCGGCCCCGTGGTGCACTCCACGCCCGTGGTCCAGCCGTGCTCGGGGTGTCCCGGGCACGACGAGTCCAGCTGCCGGAAGTCCTGCAGATCCGCGAGCCGCACCGCGGGCCGATCCAGCGGGTCGCCGTCCCGACCGACCGCCGTCACGCCGGTGAGGTGGAGGAGGGAGTAGAGCAGCGCGGAGGCATGGCCGACCGACAGCACGAACCGGTCCCGATCGGCCCAGGTCGGGCGCTCCGGGTCGTAGCGCAGGAAGCGGGTCCACAGGGTGTAGGCCACGGGAGCCAGGGCCATGGGCGTGCCGGGGTGACCGGAGCCGGCGGCCTGCACCGCGTCCATGCTGAGAGTCCGCAGGGTGTCGATCGCGGTCTGCTCGGTCGAGCGCCCGGCCGCAGCGGTGGCCGTCGCGGTCATCGACGTCCTCCCCCGAGCCCACAGCCGCGCTCACCGAGCACCTCCGCCACCCGGTCGAGGCACAGGGCCAGCGAGACCGCGCCGGCGTCCGGCGTGCCCACGCTCCGCTCGGCCAGGGGCCGCGCCCGACCGATCCGCGGCCGGAGCGCCGCGGTCGCCCGGGCTGCGTCGTCCGCGCTCGCCGCCGCGGCGCGCCAGGCGTCGACCAGGTCCTCGCCCCGATCGGTCGCGGTCTCGAGCAGCTCGACGAAGGGCAGCAGGGCGTCCAGCATGGTCTTGTCTCCCGGCTCGGCCCCGCCGAGCCGGACGAGTGCGTCGTACGCGGCGCGCACGCCGGCAGCGACGGCGGCGCCGCTCGGCCGGCCGGTGTCGCCCAGCACCTGCCCGACGGCTGCCAGCGCACTCCCCCACAACGCCCCTGAGGTGCCACCGGCCTCGGCCGCCCAGGCGTCACCCGCGACCTGGAGGGTGCCTCGCGGGCCGGCGCCGTCGGCGACCGCGGTGCGGGCGGCACCGACCGCTGCACAGGTGCCCTTCACCATCCCGCGGCCGTGGTCGCCATCGCCCGCCACCGCGTCGATCCGGCCGAGCTCGTCCTCGCGCTCGGCCACGGCCTCGGCCATCGCCTCGAGGGCCGCCAGCACCGTCGCCGCCGTGGCGCGGGCGTCGGCATCGGCGGGCGCCGCATGGTCGGACCCCGCCGTGGCAGCGGCGGCCGACGGGCTACGCCGCTCGCCCGCCGGGGCCTCGGCGCCAGCGCCCTTCTTGTAGGCAGGGCTCTCCGCGGGCGCGCGCCACAGCTGCTCGAGCTCGTCGTCCAGCCACATCAGCGTCAGGGAGCACCCGGCCATGTCGAGGCTGGTCACCAGCTCACCGACCTCGGGCTCGACGACCTCGAGGCCGGCGCCCGCGAGCAGCTTCGCCACCGCACCCCAGAGGATGAAGAGCTCCTCGTACTTCGTGCACCCCAGGCCGTTCAGCACGGCGGTGACCCGCGTGCCGGCCTCCTGTGGGGCATCGGCGAGCACCCCGTCCACGAGCAGCTTCGCCAGCCGGGAGGCCGGGGGGAGCTCCTCATCGGCGATGCCGGGCTCGCCGTGGATGCCGAGACCCAGGCCCATCCGCCCGGCGTCGACGGTGAACAAGGGGGCGTCGGCGCCGGGGAGGGTGCAGCCGTCGAAGGCGACGCCCAGCGTCCGGGTGCGGTCGTTGGCGTGCCGGCCGACCCGCGCGACGTCGTCGAGTCCGTAGCCCGCCTCGGCGGCCGCTCCCATCGCCTTGAAGACGGTGAAGTCCCCGGCGATCCCGCGCCGCTTCTCGGGCTCATCACGGGGCGCACTGGCGACGTCGTCGGTGACGAGGACGTAGCGGGCGTCGATGCCTTCCGCACCGAGCCGCTCGACGGCCTGGTTGAAGTTCAGCACGTCGCCGGCGTAGTTCCCGGTGCTGAGCACCACGCCGGCACCGCCGTCGGCGGCCCGCGCCACGGAGGCGGCATCGGCCGCGGACGGCGAGGTGAAGACGTTGCCGACCACGGCGCCGTCAGCGAAGCCCGGTCCGACCACGCCGCAGAAGGCCGGGTAGTGGCCGGACCCGCCGCCGACGACGACGGCCACCTTCCCGGGCCGGGTGGTCGTCGCACGGACGACACCGCCCCGCACCGGCGCGACGTAGTGCTGGTGGACGTCGACGAAGCCGGCCAGAGCGTCCTCGGTGAAGGTCGCCGGGTCGTCGTAGAGACGAGTCATCGCAACATCGTTCCTTTCGGGAGAGCGCTCAGGACGGGATCAGCGAGACCTTGACCGACTCGTCGCCGGCGGCGACGAGGTCGAGGCCCTCCTGGAACCGTTCGAGGGGCAGCTGGTGGGAGCAGATCTCGCTCATCGGGAGCGCCCCGGACTCGAGCATCCGGATCGCGGCGGGCCAGCAGTGCGGGCCGAGGTGGGCGCCCAGCACGTCCAGCTCCTTGTCGTCGCTGATGATGCTCCAGTCGACGGTGACGTCGGACCCGAAGACGCTGTACTCCACGTAGCGGCCGAGCTTGCGCAGCAGCTGCAGCCCCTGGCCGACCGCCGACGGATGACCGGTGCCCTCCAGGTAGACGTCGGCGCCGTACCCGTCGGTGAGGCGCTGCACCAGGTCGGCCGGGTCCTGGGTGGCGATGTTCACCGTGCGCGTGGCACCGCACTTGGCGGCCAGGTCGAGCTTGCGCGGCGACATGTCCAGCGCCACCACCTCGGCCGGGTTCTTCGCAGCCGCCCCGGCGATCATGCCGAGACCGATCGGACCGCAACCGGCGACCACCACGACGTCCTCGAAGGTGATCCGGGCGCGCTCGACCGCGTGCAGGGCGCACGAGAGCGGCTCGGCGAAGGCCGCGTGGTGGGCGGGCAGATCCGGGCTGATCCGGTGCACCAGCGCCTCGGCCGGAAAGACCATGTACGACGCCATCGCGCCCGGCGTCCTACGCTTGAAGCCGTAGAGATCGTGCGGGGCGCACATCCAGTACTCCCCCCGCCGGCAGTAGCGGCACTCCCAGCACGGGACGATCTGCTCGGACACCACGCGGTCGCCGACCGCAACCCCCCAACGAGCCGCCGCGGTGTCGTCGATCTCGACCACCTCACCGGCGAACTCGTGGCCCGGGATCACCTCGGTCTCGGCCCAGGGGGCACGACGGTCGTCGCCCCAGAACTTGGCGGCGCCGTGGTAGCACTTCAGGTCGCTGGCACAGATGCCCACGGCCTCGACCCGGACCAGGGCCTCACCGGGCCCCGGCTGCGGCACGGGAACCGCCTCCAGCCGGTAGTCCTCGGGGCCATGGCACACGACGGCCTGCATGGTCGTCGGCCGCATCGTGGTCTCGGTGGTGGTCATGAGTCCTCTTCTCGTGCTGGGGGCGGGGCGCGGGCGCGCGACGGTCAGGCCAAGCGATAGGGGATCCCGGCGGTGTCCCAGGCGCTCAGGATCTCGGGGTCGGCGTCGGAGTCGGTGATGATGCAGTCGAAGTCCTCGAGCGGCACCACCCGATGCAGGGCGACCTTGCCCAGCTTGGCGGCGTCGATGAGGAGGTAGCGACGGGTGGAGGCGTTGATGAGCTCGCGCTTCAGCTCGACGATCCGCTCCTCCTGGTGGAAGGCATGGGTCGCCGACGCCGCCGAGGAGGACAGGAACACCGCGTCGGCACGGATGGTCCGGATCTGCTCCACGCACTGCAGTCCCACGAAGCAGTCGTGCGGGGCGTTGTAGACACCGCCGAGACCGATGACGGTCATCTCACTGTTGACCGCCATCTGGCTCAGCAGGCGCAGACCCTCGAGGAACATCGTGCCGACGTGCAGCGGGGTCTTGTCCTGGAGGCCGGGGATCATCTGGCGCACCGTCGTGGAGTCGTCGAGCAGCAGCGACATGCCGGGCTCGACCAGCTCGAGAGCGGCCTGCGCGATCCGTGCCTTCTCGTCGGTGCGCGCCTTCATCCGCTGCGCCAGTCCGGGCTCGAAGACACCCGAGGACTGCGCGGTCACGCCGCCGTGGAACCGGCGGACGATACCTCGTCGTTCCAGCACCTCCAGGTCACGGTGGACCGTCATCGCGCTGACGCCGAACTCGGCGGCGAGCTCCTGCGGCGAGGCGGAGCCGTGCGCGATGACATGGTCGGCGATCTGTGCCTGGCGGGTCTCGGCCCTGCTGGCCCGGCTGGGCTTGCTGTTGGCCACGTTGCTCATCGCGCTCTCCTCGGTTCGTCGGTTGCCCGGGTGCGGGGCCGGCGAGAACGGCCGGCCCCGCTCGGGCGTCACTGGCTGAGGACGAAATCGTCCAGCTGGTCGGCGTTGTCCTGGGTGATCAGCACACAGTCGATCGCCTGCTTCTCCTCCGCTGCGCCGGTCTCGCCCTCGGTCAGGTAGCGGTGTGCCTGCTCCACGGCGAGGGTGGTGCCGTCGACGATCGGCTGCAGCACCGTGGCCACCATCTCGCCGCTCGTGACGGCCTCGACCGCGTCGGGGTTGCCGTCGAAGCCGAGCACCGTGACCTGGTCGAGCCGCCCTGCGTCCTTGAGGGCCTGGATCGCGCCGAGCGCCATCTCGTCGTTGCCGGAGATCACCCCGACGATGTCCGGGTGGGCGGAGAGCATCACCTCCATCTTCTCCTTGCCCTGCTGGCGGTCCCAGTTCGCGGTCTCCTGCTGCACCCGCTCCAGGTCCGGATACTGCGCCAGCACCTCGGCATAGCCGTCGGACCGCACCTGGGCGTTGTTGTCCGTCGGGTTGCCGAAGAGCTCGACGTACGTGCCCTCGCCACCGACGGCCTCGGCGAACGCCTGGGCGCCCAGCGTCGCTCCCTGCGCGTTGTTGGAGACGATCTGCGACTGGGCGATGCCCTGCTCGGCGATCTCGGCGTTCACCAGGAAGACCGGGATCTCGGCATCGGTCGCCTTCTGGACCGCGCCGACGCTCTCGTCGGCTCCGGCCGGGTCGAGGATGATGGCGTCCACGCCTTGGCTGATGGCTCCGTCGATGAACTGGTTCTGCTTGTCGGGATCGTTGTTGTGGGCGTTGACCGTGGTCTCGTAGCCGAGCGCCTCCGCCTCACCGACCGCGGTGTCGACCTCGGCCTTCCAGTAGGGGTTCGACGGGTCGACGGTGATGATGGCGATGGTGCCGCCGTCGGAGCCGGCGGCATCGGACCCGGCGGCATCGGACCCGCCGCAGGCGGTGAGGCCGACCAGGGCGAGAGGGAGGAGGCAGGCGAGGGCCTGGCGTTTCATGGGTTGAATCCTTTCGGGGGATCCCGTTGGGGAACGGACTGTCGGGACTCGGGAGGGGCGGAGACGTCACGGGTTCAGGATCGGGCCAACTCCTTCTCCGGCTCGATGGGCTCGTCAGGGGACGCGGAGCCTGCTTTCTTCATCGCACTCCGCTGCTGTGCGCGCTGTTGGAGCTGGTCGACCGCGACGGCGAGGATGATGACGGCGCCCTTGATGACCTGCTGCCAGAAGACCGAGACCCCGACCAGGACCAGGCCGTCGACGAGGAAGCCGATCACGAACGCGCCGATCACCGTGCCGCGGACGGTTCCGCGTCCACCGGAGAGCGCCGCGCCGCCGATCACCACCGCGGCGATCGCGTTGAGCTCGAAGAGCTCCCCGCCACGAGGGGTGGCCGCCGGGAGGTCGGCGGCGAGCAGCATGCCCACGGTGCCCGCACAGAGCCCGGACATCACGTAGATCACGATCTTCACGCGCTTCACGGGGACACCGGAGAGCTCGGCCGCCCGCTCGTTGCTGCCGCTCGCGTAGAGCCACCGGCCGAAGGCGGACCTGTTGAGGATCAACGAGAACGCCGCGGCGAAGACCACCATCAGCCAGACCGGCATCGGGATCCCCAGCGGCTCGCTCGCCAGCACGGTGAGGAAGCCGGTGTTGCCGAGCTCCTCCTCGCCGCGGAGCTGGGTGAAGGTCTCGCCGTTGGTGATCAGGAGAGCAAGGCCGCGGGCGACGTAGAGCATGCCGAGCGTCGCGATGAACGGCGCGACGTTCAGCCTCGACACGAGGATCCCGTTGGTGTAGCCGACGAGGCCACCCACCGCCAGCGAGATCACGATCACCGCCCAGACCGGTGGGTAGGCGACCAGGTCGGTCCCCGGAACCGCGGCCCCCTGCAGCAGGTAGCCGGCGACCACTCCCGACAGGCCGACGCTCGAGCCGACCGACAGGTCGATCCCGCCGTTCAGGATGACCATCAGCATGCCGATCGCCAGGATCGCGTTCATCGCGACGTGGCGCGTCATGATGATGAGATTGTCGGGCGAGAGGAAGTTCGGCGAGAGCAGTGAGAACACCACCACGATGACGAGCAGCGCGATCAGCGCTCTGCCCTCCACGAGGAGGGTGTTGAGGTTCAGCTTGCGGCCGCCGTGGACCGCGTCGGTCTTGAAGATGCTCACGCTGTCGCTCCCTGGTGTCGGTCGTCCCGGATCGCCTCGCCCGAGGCGGCCATGACCGCCTCGCGGTCGGCGGAGGCCGGGTCGAACTCGCGGACGATGCGCCCCTTGTGGAGGACGACGACCCGGTGTGAGGAGGTGAGTGCCTCGCCGATCTCCGACGTGGCATAGAGCACGGCCAGCCCCTTCTCCGCCTCCTTGAAGAGCAGCGAGAAGACCTCGGCCTTCGCGCCGACGTCGATCCCGCGGGTGGGCTCGTCGAGGAGCAGCACCGACGGCTCGGTCATCAGCATCTTGCCGATGACGACCTTCTGCTGGTTGCCGCCGCTCAACGAGGTGATGGGGGCGTTGGGGCTGGCAGTCTTGACCGTCACCTCGCGGATCGCCCAGTCGATGCCGGCGGCCTCCTTGCGTCGCTGCAGCAGCAGTCGCTTGACCATCGAGCGCAGGCTGGCCAGGGAGAGGTTCTGCCCGACCGACATCAGCTGCGCCAGGCCGTCGCGCTGCCGATCCTCGGGCACGAGCCCGACGCCCGCAGCGATCCGCTCCTCGATCGAGCGGTGAGCCAGGTCCACCCCGTCCAGGACGACGCTCCCTCCGGAGATCGGCTGACGGCCGGCCAGCGCCTCGAGCAGCTCGGTGCGGCCCGCCCCCATCAAGCCGTAGAGGCAGACCACCTCGCCGGCCCTCACCTGGAGGTCGATCCCCGGGATGGCGACGCGGCCCGACGTGGGGTCGACCACGCGCAGGTGCTCGACGGAGAGCACCACCTCACCGTGGTTGCGTGCCTCCCCCGACAGGTCGTGCTCCTCGTCGCGACCGACCATGGTCCGGACCACCCACGGCAGGTCGATGCTCGCGGCATCCGCGGTCGCCACCAGGTCGCCGTCCCGGAGGACGACGGCCTGGTCGGCGATCTCGATCGCCTCCTCGAGGTGGTGGGAGATGTAGACGATCGCCACGCCCTGGGCCGTGAGCTCGCGGATCAGTCGGAACAGCACGTCGACCTCGGTCGAGCTGAGCGCCGAGGTGGGCTCGTCCATGATCAGGATCCGCGCGTCGACCGACAGTGCACGGGCGATCTCGACCACCTGCTGCTGGCCCAACCGCAGGTCGGCGACCGGGGTGTCCGGATCGATCTCCTCCTCCAGCCGCGCCATCACCGTGCGGGTGATCTCGCGCTCCCGGGCGTAGTCGATCCCGCGGCGGGTCCGCAGCTCGCGGCCCAGGAAGATGTTGTCCCGCACGCTGAGGTTGGGGCAGAGGTTGAGCTCCTGGTGGATGATCGAGATGCCGAGCTCCTCGGCGTGGGTGGTCGACTCGCACTCGATCGGCGCGCCGTCGAGCTCCAGGCGCCCGGTCGTCGGTCGCTCGACGCCGGCGAGGATCTTCATCAGCGTCGACTTGCCGGCGCCGTTCTCGCCGAAGAGGACGGTCACCTGTCCGCGGCGGACCTCGAAGTCGACACCGTTGAGCGCGCGGGTGACGCCGTAGGTCTTGGTGATGTCGATGGCGCGGAGCACGACGTCGTCGGACGCGGTCGCGGGCCGGACGCCCACCGCCTCGGTGACCTCGGTCATGACCCCACCTCGATCGCGACGGGCTGGATGACGAAGGAGTCGGGCGGCCCGCCGGTGCCCCAGGCGCCGTACACCGTGACCTCCGTGCCGGCCAGGCCCTCGGTGTCCACGGACGCGAGCACGTCCTCACGGATCCTGATCTTGTACTGGTTGGCCACCGACTGGTACGAGGTCTGGTCCGGGAAGTCACCGAACCGGAGCGTGCCGGTCGCGTCGCGCACCGGGCTGCCGCTCACGGCACTGCCGAGCGCGATCCTGACCTCGTACCGCCGGTCCAGCCCGGGCACGTCGAGGAGGATGTAGTCGGCGTCGACCTCGGCCGCGGTCCCGTTCGCCCGGACGGGGAAGGCGAAGGCCCCACTGCCCAGGTCCACGCCGTGCTCCGCGGCGGCGCCCGGGAGGTCCTCCGCGATCGCCGGCGCGAGCACGGTGATGTCGGTCGCGCCCTCCCGGAGTGCCTGGGCCTGCTCGGGGAAGGTCTCGGCCGCGAAGTCCTCGGCCACGAAGGCCGGAGGGTTGATGGCCTCGACCTCCTCCGGTGTCAGCCACTCGGTGCTGAGCACGATCGCTCCGACCAGCGCGACAGCGAGAGCGGCGTAGACGGCACGCCGGGCAGGCTTGCGGGGGGCGCTCATAGGGCTCCTTGCGTCGGCTCGTCCGATCACGACAGGCTGTGACCTGGAACACATCGCGGGATGTGATGACTGCCACACTAAGGTGGGAAAATCACATCACGCAACCCCCTCATGTGAAGTTTTTAACGTCGCCAGTGATGACTCGCACGGCAGCACGCGGCGTCGCGGCGCTCAGCTCGCAGCCCCCTCGGCGGCTCTCGGCGGCTGTCGGCGCGAGCGGATCGGTGGGGTCAGCGTGCGGAGGCTGCGACCCGGAGCAGCCGCAGGAACCCTCCGACGTCCCAGGCGGCACGGCCCACGAAGAGACCGTCCGCCTCCGCGAGGGCCACCAGCTCGGCCGCGTTGTGCTCGTCGACACTTCCGCCGTAGAGAACCGCCCGGCAACCCTCACCCCCGCTGAGCCTGCCGATCTCCGCGGCCGCGGCGCGCAACACCGGGCCGACCTCCTCCGGAGTCGCGGGGCGGCCCCCGGAGCCGATCGCCCAGATCGGCTCGTAGGCAACGAGGACCTCGGCGATCTCCCGCGCCGACACCTCGCCGAGCGCTGCTTGCACCTGTGCTGTCACGATCTGCTCGGGATCCCCCGCCGCCCGGGCGGATTCCGACTCACCCACGCAGACGAGCGGCAGCAGGCCGGCGTCCAGCGCCGCGCGCACCTTCAGGGCCACGGTCGCATCGGTCTCACCGAAGGCCGCGCGTCGCTCGGAGTGACCGATCTCGACGATGCGAGCGCCGGCATCGGCGGCCATCCGCATCGAGATCTCCCCGGTGCCGGCGCCCTCGGGCGCCCAGTGCGCGTTCTGGGCGCCGAGCAGCACGCGGGAGTCCGGCGGCAGCGCGTCGCGCACCGCGGCGAGGCTGGTGTGGGCCGGGAGCACGAACGGCTGGACCCCGGCGGGGAGGTCCGCCTCGGCGAGGGCGTCGGCGTAGGCCACCGCCTCCGCGATGGTCTTGGTCATCTTCCAGCTGGTGCCGACCCACGTCACATCGGACATGTCAGCTCCTTAACAGGACTCGTCGGGTGCGATTCACATGATGTTACTTTCACACCCGCGAGTGGAGCCGTGTGCCGCGGCTCAGGCCCAGAGCTGGCCCTCGAGCCGGTCCTCGGCGTCGTCGATGGTGCCCTCGTAGGCGCCGGTCGAGAGGTACTTCCAGCCACCGTCGGCGATGACGAACGCGATGTCGGCCGGCGTGCCCGCCTTGACCGCCTTGGCGGCCTGCCCCAGGGCGGCGTGCAGGATCGCACCGGTGGAGATGCCGGCGAAGATCCCCTCGAACTCGAGCAGCTCGCGCACGCGTCGTACGGCGTCGCGCGGGCCGACCGAGAAGCGGGAGTCGATCAGCCCGGCGTCGTACAGCTCCGGCACGAAGCCCTCGTCGAGGTTGCGCAGGCCGTAGACGAGCTCGCCGTACCGCGGCTCGGCGGCCACGACGCGGACGTCGGGCTTCGCCTCGCGGAAGTAGCGCGAGACCCCCATCAGCGTGCCGGTGGTGCCCAGTCCCGCGATGAAGTGCGTGATCGACGGAAGGTCGGCGAGCAGCTCGGGGCCGGTGCCCTCCTGGTGCGCGAGGGCGTTGGCCTCGTTGCCGTACTGGTAGAGCATCACCCAGTCGGGGTGCTCGGCGGCCATGTCCTTGGCCACGCGGACCGCCTCGTTGGAGCCGCCGGCCGCGGGGCTGGAGTAGATCTCCGCACCCCACATGCGCAGCAGCTGGCGGCGCTCCTCGGAGGTGTTCTCCGGCATCACGCAGACCATGCGGTAGCCGCGCAGCTTCGCGACCATCGCGAGCGAGATGCCGGTGTTGCCCGACGTCGGCTCCAGGATCGTGCACCCCGGCGTGAGGATGCCGTCCTTCTCCGCCTGCTCGAACATCTTGAGGGCGGCACGGTCCTTGATGGAGCCGGTCGGGTTGCGGTCCTCGAGCTTGGCCCACAGCCGCACCTCCGGGGACGGCGAGAGCCGGGGAAGGCCCACCAGCGGTGTGCCTCCCACCGAGTCGAGGAGGGAGTTGTAGAGCATCTAGCCCTGCGCCACCGGCAGCGCGGCCACCGACCCACCGGCGACCGCGGGGAGCACGACGACCTCGTCGCCGTCGTCGAGCTTGGTCTCGAGGCTGCCGGTGAACCGGA
>CAZJDU010000033.1:24230-30661 GCA_964544855.1 uncultured Nocardioides sp. | reverse complement strand
GCGCATCTGCTTTGCAAGCAGAGGGTTAGGGGTTCGAGTCCCCTAGGCTCCACCGACGGAAGCCCGCGTCAGCGCGGTGCTTCGGCGCATTCGATCGCCGCGCCAGTTCGCTGACTATCCAGCAGCAATGAGCCGAGCGCTCTCGAAGGCCACCTCCGGGAGCGGCGTGCGCAGCTTCCATGTGAGCGAGACCGGACGATCGCCGTCGAGCTCACCATGAAGATCCACCAAACCGAAGCAGCGGAAGGTCCCCTCGACGGGCCCGCTGCTCCGCTCGCGCACGAAGAGCAGCCGGTGGGTCGAAGCGTCAGGCCCGCTGCCGATGCACGTCAAGGTGGCTCGCGAATCCTGCCGCCATCGGTTGGGTGTCTCCCAGCGGAACAGGTCTGCGGTCAAGGCATGGTCACGGTACTGCGTCGTTGATGAGAACTGGCGGGCATCCTTGTGAAGCGTCACGAACATGAGTTGGATGCCGGCGTCGCTGTGGAAGTAGACGCCTTCGCGGTGCTCCTTCGGCTTGTCGATGGTGCTGACGCCCAGCGCGGCGAACACTTCCGCCCGCGTGTAGCGGGCGTGGGCCATCAGCGGCACGTTGGCCAGGCCGAGCAGCGGCTGCGGCGCGACGTCGAGATCGGCGCGCACCAGCGTCAACAACTCAGCGACCTCGCTGCGCACGGCTGGGTGCTGCCAGAGGCGATCGAAGCCCTCTTGCAGAGTGCCGGGCGTCAGAAGCAACGTGTGCATCAACTGCATCGCGAGCCGTTGATCCGCGACCGACAGTTCTCCTGCGTCGGTGGGCGAGTCGGTGGTCATCCAGTCGAACCATCGATCGACCCGCAGGCGGTCGGCGACATGCTGGAGGTATCCGACGCGGCGCAGCAGTGCCGCTTCTTCCTCCCGATGCTCCGCATCACGGTGCTCCGCGGGAGCCTCGGGTGACGCCGCTGCACGGCGGAGACGCGCCCACGACATCCTCCGTCCGTCGACACCGTAGAACTGCTCGAGCGATCGGCCGGTCGTCGTGAGGAACTGCTCCAGCGACGACCATCTGGTCGTTCCGAAGTCCTTGAGCAGTCCCGTGGTTCCGCGCCGCACGGCCACGCGCTTGAGCGCATCGAGCACCCGCTCCCGTGCCACTCGCTCGAGCGTGATGGCACATCCGGCCGGGAGGAACGGGAACCCTGCTGCTGCCTGCTCCCGTACGTCGCCTCGCGTGGGGTCGAGCAACGCTCGATAGCGCTGCTCGAAGCGGTACTCCTGACGGTGTTGCCCGATGTAGTCCAGCACGAGACACGACGCCTTGCCGGGTGATAGCCGCAGCCCCCGCCCGAGCTGCTGGGCAAACAACACCGGGCTCTGGGTCGGGCGGCACAGGAGCAGCGTGTCGACGTCCGGCACGTCGATGCCTTCTCCGAGTACATCGACGCTGAACACCACCTGAAGCTGGCCGGTTCGCAGGCGGCTGAGCACACGGTCGCGGTGCTCCTGGTCGTGGTCGCCGTACAGATATTCTGCAGCGAGCCCGTGCTCGGTGAACTGCTGGGCCATGAACTCGGCGTGAGCTACTGACACGCAGAAGCCAAGCGCTCGCATCGAGGCCGGGCGCTCCACCCATCGATGGATGGAGTCGATGATCCGCCGCACCCGCCGGTGGTCACCGGTGTAGAGATCGGAGAGCGCGCCGACGGCGTAGTCGCCCGAGTGCCACGCGAGGTCCCTCAGGTCGGTGCCGTCGTCGACGCCGACGTAGTCGAACGGCGCCAGCAGTTGGTCGTCCACCGCCTCCCACAAGCGCAGCTCGGTGGTGTAGCGGTCACCGAAGAACTCGGCGATGTCGACACCGTCGGTGCGTTCGGGTGTCGCGGTGAGACCGACCAGCTCTCGCGGTTGGAAGTGCTGGATGACCGACGCCCATGACGCGGCCGTCGTGTGGTGGGCCTCATCGACGTAGACGACGTCGTACGCCGACGGGCGGACCTGGCTCAACCGGTTGTGGAGCGTCTGCACCATGGCGAACACGTGGGTGTCACTCGCGAGCGGGCCGGACGTGCCGCTGAGAATCTCACCGAAGCCCGGGTCTTGCAGGGCCTGACGGAAGGTCTCGCGCGCCTGTTCGAGGATCTGCTCACGATGGGCGACGAACAGCAACGGTGGCCGCGGCTCACCCGGTGCGCACAGCCGCGCGTAGTCCAGCGCGGCCATGACGGTCTTGCCCGTGCCGGTCGCCGCGACGAGCAGGTGGCGGTGCTCGTCGAACTCCTCGCGCCGGGCGGCCAGGGTGTCGAGCACCCGCTGCTGGTGAGGCCGAGGCCGAAGCGCGATCCGTGAGTACGCCGCCGCGAGTTGGTCGCTCAGCTGGTCGATCGTGGCCTGTGCCCGCTTGGTGAATCCCTGCGCGGCGTACCCCTTCGCCTCGGCCAGTGCGGCGTCGAGCCGCTCGCGGTCCTCCAGTGTGTAGCGCTCGAACACGGGGGTGTTCCAGTAGCTGTCGAAGACCTGGTGGATCCGGTTGAACACCGCCGGTGCGTCGGCGCGAGCGAGGCGGACGTTCCACTCCAGCCCTGTGTAGAGCGCCGCCTCGGAGAGGTTCGACGACCCGATGAAGGCCGTATCGAGTTCGCCCGGGCGACGGAAGAGCCAGGCCTTCGCATGCAGCTTGGTGGCCAGGCCCTGGTAGTTGACGCGGACGTCGGCGCCCATCTCGACGAGGTCGTCGAGCGCCTTGCCGCTCGTCGAGCCTAGGTAGGTCGACGTGATCACCCGGATTCGTCCGCCGCGGTCGACGAGCGCACGCAACTCGTCCCGCAGCGCCTCGATGCCCTGGTAGCCGACGAAGGCGCAGATCAGGTCGACCTCGTCCGCGCACCGAAGCTCCTCCTTGAGCACCGCCCCGAGTGACGGCTCACCTGCGCCGTTGACCATCAGCTCACTGGTGGCCAACGGGATCGACGGATGGTCGGGCAATGACCCGCCGGCGAGCCCGTCGCCGCTGCGAACACCCCGGAGCACGCTGACGGGCGTGACCACCTGGTCGCCACCGAACTCGTCTCCCAAGGCGCCGATGGCCTCGTTGACGAGCTGCGCGCTCGAATGCAGCTCGTCCCCGCTGGTGGGTGCCCTCAGTCGCCGCGCGACGCGCAGCAGATGGCGGCCGAGCCGCTCGATCGCCTCACCCTTGTCGAGAGGCGAGATGTCCACGCGATCAGAGGTCAAGAGCTCCAACGCACTGGACAGCTCGGACGTGACCAGCTCGTCACGCAGACCCGGCGTCAGCCCGCGGTCGTTGACCACACTCGCCTCCCTGCCTTGCGACGCCGGGATCCGAGCCTAGATGCCAGGGTGGTCGTAGTCGCGACATTTCCGCACTGGCGTCGCCAGCGTCGCTCGCACGGCCGTGTGCGGTGATGACTCAGGCGACAGGATCGGCCTGACGTCACTCTGGAAGCTGACGAGGTTCTGGTGCGGGAGGCTGGTCATTGCCGATCTGCTTGCGCTGGACGAACTCCCAGGCAACGGACGCCACTGCATCCCACGGCGCGTCTTGAGGCAAGCGCTCGCGGGCTTCTTCAATCGCCCACGAGGGTGGCGTTGGAGGAGGTGGAACTGATTGCTGGGCGGCTTGCGTGTGCTGTTGCGGATGGTAAGAGATGGGTGCACCTGGCGTCTGCCCGTCGTGGATCACCTGGGGGTGAGGACCAGTCCCACCGAACACGATGGTGGTGTTCGCCGAGCCCGCCGCAGCGGACGAGCTGGCTGCTCCCGCCCCGACCGGCACCGTCGGTGCGAGCGCCCACAGGAGCAGATGGATCGGCAGCCACAGGCCACAGGTCAGGATGTCCAGCACGATGTGGATTCCGTGGTTGAAGACCTTCACGTGAAGCTGCCCCTTCCGGCCAGGTTGAGTTCGAGTCAGGGACCGCGACATCAGCCGCCGGGGTGTGAGCCGAACTGACGGTACCGTTCGCATGCCGGCGGTGTGGGTGGAATGGGGAACTGTTCTCGACCGTGGAACCTCTCGATGGTCGATCAGCTGGCGGCCTCCCACCAGGTGTCAGTCGCGCCACATCCGGTGCAGTGCCCTGGGCAGACCCCAGACACCGCGCTCGGTGAGTCGGCCACGCTCGTCCAGCACCGCGAGGTCCCGCCACTGCGGACTCAGGTGGAGCAGCGCTATCTCGAGCACGGCCAGGTGACCTGCGGGGTCGTCGATCTCGCCCTCGATGTCGTCGAGGGCGTCGACGTCGGCCTGCACATCGGCGGGGTCGAGGGCAGCCCCGGGACCCCGGCGTACGACGCCCAGCGCCAGGCCGAGCCAGTCGGCGTGCTCGAGCGCCATGACGGCAGATGCGGCCTCGTCCTCGTCCTCGTCGGGCTCCTCGGAGGGCGAGATCGTCTCCGCCAACGCGTCGAGCCAGCGTGCCTCGTCGTCGTCGGCGTCGCTGGCTACGCCGGGAAGTCGCTCGGCCAGGTAGTCCGCCGCAGCGCGGTCCACGGCCTCCCACTCCTCGAGCAAGGCGTCGATCTCGTCGTCGCTGATGTCCCACTCGTCCGGCACGGACGTCAGCGTAGCGGGGGCCGGCGAGCGCAGGTGCTTGACTCCGCCGAGAGGCGACCCGAGGATGCATCCGAGTGGCGATCCCGCCACGTCGGCGGCCGATCCGGGGCGGCCCTGCCTGAGGGGGACCGGATGCGACGACAGCCGACGGCACTGATCGGCATCGGGCTGTGGGTGCTCTACATCGCGATCATCCTGGTGGTGCAGGGGACGAGCGGCATCCCCTACACCGATGTCGGTGACAGCGCCGCCAACATGTGGCGAGGCGCCATCCTGTCCCTGATCCTCGGCGCCGCGGTGATGGCCGCCGCGACACGATGGCTCGGCTGGTGGGACGCCGCACTGCGCGACACCCGCCGCAGCGGTGCCGGATGGACCCTGGTCGCGCCCGGGATCTACCTGGTGATGGCCATCGGCGTGCTCGCCTCCGTCGGGTGGAGCGAGCTGACGCCCGCCTTCCTGGGCGCCGCGATCGCGTTGGGCGTCTTCGTCGGCTTCGCCGAGGAGATCGTCTGCCGCGGGCTGCTGCTCGTCGGGCTGCGGGGCAGCGTCCGGGAGGTCTGGGTGTGGCTGCTGACCTGCGTGTTCTTCGGGCTGATGCACGGGCTGAACATCCTGCTCGGCGCTGCCGCGGGCGAGACCGCCCTGCAGGTCGGGTTCGCCGCCCTCCAGGGCAGCGCGTTCTACGTGCTCCGACGCGTCACCGGGTCGCTGGTGTGGGCGATGATGCTGCACGGCTTCTGGGACGCCGCCCTCTTCATGAACGTGCAGACCGACGGCGGCACGCCGATCACATCCCTGCTGAACGTCATCGCCGGTCCGGTCGCCCTGGTCGCCGGCTATGTCGTGGCGCGGCGCACGGACGCCGGTGCTCGCGAGCCGTACGCCGTCGTACCGGGCGACGCCGTCCGGCCTCTTCCGTGACCCGCCCCGTACGGCGCGCCCGACGCCGTCCCTAACTTAGGGGTCGCACCCTGATGCTGCCGACGCTCGGCGCTGCCAGCGTGATGACCCATGCGACTGAACCCTGTGTCGCGGCGCGCCCGATCCGCCGCACTGCTGCTCTCCGTCCTGCCCGTCCTCGCTGCCTGCGGCGGCGGCCTGTCCGAGGGGCAGCAGGACCTCACGGACTACCTCACCGGTGACGAGCTCACCAGTGAAGGCCTGATCTTCGACGCCGACTGCGTCTCCGACCTCGCCGCCGAGGTGCCCGACGAGGATGCGGCCGCGATGGTCGCTGAGGAGCTCGAGGGCGAGGACCTCTCCGCGGAGGCCCAGACCTTCGCGGACGGACTCTTCGGCTGCCTCGACATCGACGCGGTGGCGCAGAGCTATGAGGACCGGCTCGACGGCGTCGAGGCCGACTGCATCGCCTCGGCGCTCGAGGAGATCGACCCCGAGGGCCCGGACTCCGACCTCTTCGACGCCCTGGGCGGCGCGCTCTTCTCCTGCCAGGAGCTGTGAGCATGAGCCACCCGAACCTCCTCCGCGGCATCGTGGCCGCGACGCTGCTCGCGCTCGCCGTGAGCCTGCTGCCGGCACTGGTCAGCGCGCCGGCCGCCGCCGAGCAGTCCGACTCGGAGCTCCGGCGGGTCGCCGCAGCATCCCTCGCCGTGGGCGGTGACTTCAGCTGTGTGGTGACCCGGGCCGGTCGGGTGCGGTGCTGGGGTGGCGGCTGGACGGGTCAGCTGGGCTACGGCGACACCGAGAGCATCGGTGACGACGAGACGCCGGCTTCCGCCGGCGACGTGCGACTGGGCGGCATCGCGACCGCGGTCGCCACCGGATACGAGCACGCCTGCGCCCTGCTGACCACTGGCCGGGTGCGGTGCTGGGGGGCCGGCTGGACGGGTCAGCTGGGGTACGGCGACACCGA
>CAZJDU010000033.1:4177-24130 GCA_964544855.1 uncultured Nocardioides sp. | reverse complement strand
GGCTGGACGGGTCAGCTGGGGTACGGCGACACCGACGTCGTCGGGGATGACGAGACGCCCGCCTCGGTCGGCGATGTGCCGCTCGGTGGGCGGGCCGTCGCGATCACTGTGGGGGACCTCCACACCTGCGCGGTGATGGCGTCCGGCGGCGTCCGGTGCTGGGGCTCCGGCTCGCACGGCCGACTGGGCTACGGCAACACCGACGACGTCGGGAACGACGAGGCCCCCGCGTCGTACGGCGACGTGCCGCTCGGGGCGAGGGCGGTCGCGGTCACCGCGGGCGAGACCCACACGTGCGCACTGACGGCCTCCGGCCGGGTGCGGTGCTGGGGCTCGGGCGAGAGCGGGCGGCTCGGGTACGGCACCATCGACAACGTCGGGGACGACGAGACGCCGGCCTCGGTCGGCGCGGTGCCGCTCGGCCGCCGGGCGACCGCGCTCAGCGCGGGGGGCTCCCACACGTGCGCGCTGCTGACCGGTGGCGCGGTGCGGTGCTGGGGTGACGGCTACGGCGGGCGGCTCGGCTACGGCAACACCGACGACATCGGGGACGACGAGACGCCCGCGGGGGCCGGCGTCGCGGCCTTGGGCGGTGCGGCTGTCGCCGTGAGCGCCGGCGACTACCACACCTGCGCGGTCCGACAGACGGGGAGCCTGCGCTGCTGGGGCGACAGCTCCGACGGCCGCCTCGGCTATGTGAACGACAAGGACATCGGCGACGACGAGCCTGCCGGAGCGATGGGCGCCGTCCCGCTCGGCGCGAAGGTCCGGGTGCGGGCGTCGACGAAGCTGAAGGTCGAGCGCAGGCCCAAGCGCGACCGCCGGGCGCCGTACGTCTATCGGGTCAAGGGCACGGTCGCCGGACCGTTCGTCGCCGACCGTGCCACGTGCACAGGCAGGGTCAAGGTCCTGGTGAAGAAGCGCCACCGGACGCTGCTCTCGAAGCGGACCAAGCTCCGGCCCGACTGCCGCTTCGCCCAGCGGGTCAAGGTCACCAACCGGCGGCTGCGC
This sequence comes from uncultured Nocardioides sp., assembly GCA_964544855.1. Taxonomy (GTDB): domain Bacteria; phylum Actinomycetota; class Actinomycetes; order Propionibacteriales; family Nocardioidaceae; genus Nocardioides. The sequence continues at coordinate 23,119 of CAZJDU010000033.1, read as the reverse complement.
AAGAAGAACGTCCGGATCACCCGCAGGACCCGGCTCAAGCTGGTCGTCAAGTACACCGGATCGCCCAACCTGCAGCCCGCCACGAAGGTCAAGAGGGCCATCGCCCACTGACGGGTCGAGCCGCGCCACGACCGGTCAGCCGGGCCGGTCGAGCACCGCGGCCAGCGCCTGCCGCTCGCTGACCCCGAGCTTGCGGTAGGCGCTGGACAGGTGGGTCTCCACCGTCTTCACCGAGAGGAAGAGCTGCTCGGCGACGGCCCGGTTGGTCACCCCCTCAGCGGCCAGTACGACGACCCTCTGCTCGGCCGGGGTCAGGGCGGCCACCCCGGCGAGCGGCCGCTCCACCCGGCGTCCGCCGGCCGCCACCAGCTCCTCCTCGGCGCTCCCGGCGAGCGCCGGGGCACCGCACCGTCGCGCCAGCTCCAGCCCGGACCGAAGCACGGTGCGGGCCTCCCGCGACCGGCCGCACCGACGGAGCGCGGCGCCGTACTCGACCCTGCCGGCGGCCAGCTCGACCGACAGCCCTGCCTGCTCCGCCGACGCCACGGCCGCGGCGAGCCCGGTCAGCCGGTCCTCGGGTCTGGCCTCGAGCCGCGCTGCGACCCGCCGCGCCGTCGCCTCGGCCGCCGGCAACCCGACCGACCGTGCGGCGTGAAGCTCCGCCGTCAGCAGCGCCGCGGCAGCATCGGTGTCGCCGAGAGCGAGCCGTGCCTGGGCCGCACCGACCCGCCAGCCACCGAGCAGTGCGTGCTCACCGATCCGGCGGAAGATCCGCCCGGCGCGCTCGAAGTGATCGAGCGCACCGACCGCGTCACCGGTCGCGAGCGCCACGGTCCCGATCGCGCAGTGCTCCCAGCCGCCCATCAGGGTGTCGTCCGGTGCGGCCTCGGCGACCGCCTGCTGCGCACCGTCGACGTCGCCGCGCAGCAGGCGCGCGGAGACCAGCACGTAGCGCGCGGGCGCCAGCGCGGGTCGGCTCGCCACCGGGTTCGCGCCCGTCAGCCGGACGACGTCCTCGGCGTCGGCCTCCGCCTCCGCGCACCGGCCGCTCAGCAGCAACCAGAACGCCCGGACCGCCCGCACGCTGGTGTAGCGGGCGACGGCCGTGGCGGCCACGGCCGCGTCGATCTCCGCGTCGAGCACCTCGCCGGCCCGCTCCAGGTCACCGCACAGCGCGAAGGTCGCCGGCACCGCCTCGAGCAGGCAGCGCGTCGGCAGCGGCCCCGCGGCGGGGGTCAGGCTCCGGTCGAGGTCGGCCAACGCCTCGGCGGCGTCGCGATCGACGCCGAGCGCGAGCACCCCGGCCGCGGCGGCGAGGATCAACCGGTCAGGAGCCGTGACCCGCCGTCCGTCTCGCGCCCGTTCCGCCTGAGCCATGAGCGTCGGGAGCGCGACCGGCGACGGGTCGGCCAACAGCAGCCGGCTGGTCACCTGGCCCACCAGGGCACGGGCCGCGACGACGTCGAGCTCGGCGTCGGCCGCCCGGTCCGGTGGCAGCACCAGCTCGAAGGCCGCCGCCGCCTCCTGGAACCGGCCGGCCGCATAGAGCGACTCGGCCACGTCGATCACCGCGGGGAGGGAGGTCGTCGTGCCGGCCAGCAGCTGCAGTCGCTCGAGGCCGGTGGCGTCGCCCGCCTCGAGCTCCGCCTGGCCGAGCTCGAGGAGCACCTCCGTGCGCTGTGGCTCTCCGACGCCGGCGGCGACGCACCAGCGCAACGCGTCGATGCCCTGCTCGTGTCGACCACGGCGCAGCTCCTGGGCACCGTGGGAGTGCAGCACCGCGATCGCCCACTCCTCGCCGAACGGCTCGGTCCGCAGCAGCGGCACCGCGATCACGTCGACGCCACGCCCACGCGTGGCCAGCGCGGCCGCCGCGCGGCGGTGCAGCGCCGACCGCTCCAGCGGATGGAGTCGCTCGACGCCGTCCTCGCCGGCCTCCGGACGGAGCAGTCGGACGGGATCCGTCGCGACCACACCGTCCCGCTCGAGCCGGCGCAGCCCGGCCGCGACGCGCTCCTCGCTCGCCTCGGCGACCACCGCGATCTCCGCGAGCCCGCCGGTGCCGCCGAGAGCGGTCAACGCCAGCACGATGTCGTCGTACGCCGGACCGCTGGGAGGGTCGAGCGAGACGGTGAGCGTGCCCGGCAGGGCCACGATGTCGAGCACCGGCCCCGCGGGCCTGGCCGCCGCGAGGATGTGGGGCTCGTCGGCCGAGGCCGGCGCGTCGTCGAGATCCACCACCACCGCCGTCGACCCGGTGAGCTCCCGCCATCGGGCCGCCACGGCGCGGAGCGCCGCGTCCCGGTGGGCACCGGGCTCGGCGAGCACCAGCACCCGGCCATCGTCGAGCCCGGCCGCCACCTCGGCGGCTCGCACCGCGGCGATCGTCTCGTCCGACGGCTGCGCCTGGGTCACCCGGCTGAATCTAGGCCACCGCGGTCCCCGTCCGGGCGGATTCCGGGAGGATCAGCCGGGCGGTGCAGTGCCAGCGGCAGCACGGCGACCGCGATCGCACCCGCGACCAGGAAGCCGGTGGCGAACGACGACGCGACGGTGATCGCGCCGACCGCGACCGAGCCGATCGCCGTACCGGCGTCGAAGCCGACGTTCCACACCGCGCTGGCCAGGTTGTGCTGGCGGGCCGGCACGGCGTCGAAGGAGAGCACCAGCGTCAGGTTCTGCAGTGCGCCGTAGCAGACGCCGACGACCAGCATCGCCAGCAGGAAGACACCGGTCAGGGTCTCGGCATCGACGACCGACCAGGCCGTCAGCGCCATGCCCACGGCGGTCAGCACGACGAGCGGCACCAGGAAGCGCTGCGCGCCGTACCGGTCCGCCAGGATGCCCGCGCGCCAGCGGCTGAGCGCGGCGGTCAGCCCCATCAGCAGCAGGCCACCGGTCACCACCGCGGCGTCGTCGATCATCTGCGGGGTGAAGGTGATCACCGCGCCACCGGCCAGCGTCACCGCGAGCAGCAGCAGCATCGGCCGCAGCAGCCGACGGTAGGCGGCGGCGTTGCCGCCGGCGGCCCGGTGGTCGACCTCCTCGGGCTCCGCGGCCGGCAGCCGCGCCCGCAGCTCCGTCGCGAGCCGGGCGGCCGCCGGGATCCCCACCAGCGGCAGCGCGCTCAGGGCGAACACCGCCCCGAAGCCGACATCGTCGGCGAGCCACGGGCCGAGCGGCAGCAGCAGGACGTTCGGTACGGCGATCGCGAGGCCGTAGGCACCGATCGCCTCCCCGCGCCGCCGAGGGTCGACGAGCGCAGCCACCGCGGCACTGCCGGTGACCGTGAGCACGCCGAAGCCGACACCGCGCACCGCTGAGAGCGCCAGGACGACGCCGAGGTGGTCGCTCACGACGTACAGCGCGGCCGGGAGACCCAGCAGCACCATGCCCGCGGTCAGCACCCGGGTCCAGCCGAACCGGAACAGCGCCGCCGGGACCCACAGCTGGGTCAGCACGGTGCACAACAGCAGTACCCCGTTGACCAGTCCCGAGCTGGCGGTGCTCGCGCCGCCCTGCACCGCCCACAGCGGCGCGACCGGCAGCAGGAGCGCATAGCTGGAGAACCCGGTGAAGGTCATCGCGATCAGCGGTGCCATGCCGGGCTGGCGCCAGACCGACAGGACCGGACCTGCCACGATGCCTCCTTCCGAGCGCTGCTGTGTCCCTCCCTACGGGATCAGACCAGGCCGACCCTCGCACCTCGACGCCAGGCTCGCCTCCTGACCGCCTTCGCGTGGTCATGGCAGACTCGGGTCGGTGAGGCATGGGGTCGCACTGCTGGTGCTCGTCGCTGCCGTGACGGCCGGATGCAGTGACGAGCCCGAGCCGTACTACCCGCCGGCGGCGACCGCCGACGCGGACACGGCGTACGACGCCTCCGCGGAGCCGTCGGCCGCGGCACTGAGCCTGGTGCCCGACCGGGCGAGCCGGCTCGAGGTCGTCGACTACGACCAGATCCGGCTGACGCTCGGCTACGGCGAGCTCGACGGGTCGGCGCCGGCCGACGAGCGTGCCGCGTTCTGGCGAGACGCCCGGCGCACCGGGCTCGCCGGCGGGATCCTGCGGTCGGTCGACGACCGGCTGCGCGGCCGGTTCTCCCTCGGGCAGGACGACGTCGCGTGGGAGGCGCGCTATCGCGGCGAGGCCACCACCGGGTGGGTCCTGGTCTTCCACGACGACGTCCCCGTGCCGCGGATCCGCCGTGCCGTCGGCGCCGGCGTCGGACCACTCGCGGGTGCCGTGGTCGACGGGCCGCGCCGCATCGTCTCCTCGGCCGAGCTGCCCGCCGCGGACGCGTCGTGGGCCGCCGTCCCCGAGCTGCACGCCCTGGTCGGCCGCGAGGCGAACGCGACGTACGTCGACCGTGGCTGCGTGCCCCTCGACGACATCTACGGCGACGGCATCGTCGACCGCCTCGACGGGCAGGCCGAGCGCGACGTCGCCTCGCTGCGTGCTCTCGAGGGCTACTCGGTCGCGCTCGGATCGGAGCTGGTGACCGTGCTGCTCGGCCCCGAGCGTGAGGACGCCTTCACCCGGCTCCGGCTCGCCCGGCACCTTCCGGTGCTCGACCCGGAGTTCGGCACGGTCTTCGGCGGCGGCGTCGCCAGCCCGGCGGACGGCGAGCTCGGCTATCGGATGCCCGCGCCTCGTCGGACGGTCGAGTGGATCGATGCGCGGCGACTGCCCTTCGCCGCCTGTGACACCTGACCCGTCGAATCGGGGGTTTTCGGGCGTCGAATCGGGGGTTGGTGGATGACCACCACCCCCGACTCGACCACGATTACCCCCGATTCGACGCCCGAAAACCCCCGATTCGACGGTGCTTCGTAGGGTGAGCGGGTGAGGCGGAGCGCGTGGTGGAGTCCCCGGATGGTGGGTGCCCACCTGCTGGCCGTGGTGTGCGTCGCGATCGCGGCGGGCTTCGGCGTCTGGCAGCTCGAGGCGTGGCAGGCGCGCCGGGAGGCGGAGCGGGTCGACCTCACCCAGTCCAGACCGGTGGCGCTGACGTCGGTGATCGGGCCGGACGACCCCTTCCCCGGCCAGCAGGTCGGGCAGCCGGTCACGGTCGCCGGCAGCTGGGTGCCCGAGGGCACCGTGCGGATCGCCGACCGCGCGAGCGGCACCGGAGAGCCGGGCAGCTGGGTGGTGACGCCGTTGGCTGTCGACGGGCCGGACGGGTCGGCGGTGCCCGTGGTGCGCGGCTGGCTGCCCGAGGACGCCGACGTGCCCCCGCCGCCGACCGGCGAGACCGACCTCGTCGGCTGGCTGCAGCCCTCCGAGGGGACCGGCGCGGTCGACGACGACCCTACCGACGACGTACTCCCGCAGCTGCGGACAGCCGACCTCGCGCAGCGCATCGACGACGACCTCTACTCCGCCTACGTCGTGCTCGACCCCGCCGCCACCCTGGAGGCCGGGGGCGAGAACACCGGCGATGACGGCCTCGAGGCGGCCTCGCTCGACCAGCTGCCACCGGTGGGCCGGTTCACCGCGCTGCGCAACCTGCTCTATGCGATCGAGTGGTTCGTCTTCGCCGCCTTCGCAGCGTTCATCTGGTGGCGGTACGTGCGCGACGTACGGCGTGAGCAACTCGACGCCGACACCGATGCGGAGCCGGTTGGCCACACGGGCTAGCGTCGAGCGCGTGACGCTCTTCCGCACCTACCGCGTGCTGGCCCTGATCGTCGGCGTGCTGCTGGTCGTCGGCACGATCGGGTCGATCCTGAAGTACCTGCTCGCCGACGGCACCGTGCTCCAGCAGCTGGGCGAGGACCTGACACCGATCTGGCTGATCCACGGCTGGATCTACATGGTGTACGTCGTCGTCGCCTTCGTGCTCACCCAACGGGCGCACTGGAAGCTGACCCAGCTGCTGGTGATGCTCGTCGCCGGCCTGATCCCGGTGACGATCTTCTTCGTCGAGCGCCGGGTGGCCGAGCGGCTCCGCACCGAGAACCCGGAGCTGCTCGGCCTCCCGACCTAACGGTCGTTCGCGGGGCTCACTTGTCCTCGGGCGGCAGCGGGTCGGTCAGTGGGTCGCCGTGCGGCTTCGCCGGCTCGTCCGGTGCGGCCTTCGGTGCGGTGTCCTCCGGTGCGGGCGCCGCCGTCGGGGGAGCAGGCGCCGGGTCGTAGGACGACTGCCAGTTGTCACTCTCGCCACCCTTGAACTTCTTCACGGCGGCCGTGATGCCTCCGGCCACCGCCCCCAGGATCGCCAGCTTGGTCAGCTTCGATTTCACGCTCACGATTTCGCGCTCCCTGTTCGTTCCGAGATCGGCACGCCACGCCGTCCGCGCAGCGTCGTACGTCCCATCCCACCATGCCCCGCACGCCCCGGCCAGTACCACGCCGGGGGCACCGTAGGATCGACACGCACACCCGACGAAAGGCAGTCATGGCAGACCTGCAGGCCACCCTGAAGACCACCAAGGGCGACATCACGATCACGCTCTTCCCCAACCACGCGCCGGAGACGGTCGCGAACTTCACCGGCCTGGCCACCGGTGAGAAGGAGTACGACGCCGCGGGCCGCTCCGGCCCGTTCTACGACGGCCTCACCTTCCACCGGGTGATCTCCGGCTTCATGATCCAGGGCGGCTGCCCGCTCGGCACCGGCACCGGCGGCCCGGGCTACACCTTCAAGGACGAGATCCACCCCGAGCTCGCCTTCACCAAGCCCTACCTGCTCGCCATGGCCAACGCCGGTCCCGGCACCAACGGCTCGCAGTTCTTCGTCACCGTCGGCGAGACCCCGTGGCTCACCGGCAAGCACACCATCTTCGGCGAGGTCGCCGACCAGGCCAGCCGCGACGTGGTCGACGCCATCGAGTCGGTCCCCACCGGCGCCATGGACAAGCCGGTCGAGGACGTCGTGATCGAGTCCGTCGAGATCACCGGGGGCTGAGGACCCGCCCGGGTCCCGACGAGACTCGACCGACCGAAGAGACGACGTGACCCAGCCGCCGACCGGGGTGCCGACCTGCTATCGGCACCCCGACCGTGAGAGCCACATCCGCTGCCAGCGCTGTGGCCGGCCGATCTGCCCGGACTGCATGAACGACGCCTCGGTGGGCTACCACTGCCCTGAGTGCCTGGCGGAGGGCCGGAAGTCGGCCCGCACCCCGCACGCGGCGTACGGCGGCCAGGTCTCCACCAACCCGGCGGCCACCTCGATCGGGCTGATCGTCCTCAACGCCGCCGTGTGGGTGGGGATCCTGGTCACCGGCTGGCGGAGCAGCCCGCTGATCGACCGGCTGGCGTTGATCCCGCTCGGGATCTGCCGCTCCGACGCGCAGGGAGACCGCTTCTATCCGGCCGTCGGCAGCGAGCAGGTCTGCGAGAGCGCCGCGACACAGGGCGACGGGGTGTGGTTCGCGGGCGTCGCCGACGGCGCCTACTGGCAGCTGATCACCAACGCGTTCGCCCACGTGCAGCCGTGGCACATCGGTGTGAACATGCTGGTGCTGTGGTTCATCGGGCCGCAGCTGGAGCGGGTGCTCGGCCGCACCCGCTATCTCGCGCTCTACCTGGTCTCCGCGCTCGCGGCGTCGGTGTGCGTCTACTGGCTCGCCGAGCCCACCTCGGCCACGCTCGGCGCCTCCGGTGCGATCTTCGGCCTGCTCGGTGCCTACCTCGTGGTCGCGCTGAAGGTCGGCGGCGACGTGCAGACCATCGTGATCTGGCTGGCGATCAACGCGGTCATCACCTTCACCGTGCCCAACGTCTCCTGGCAGGGCCATCTCGGTGGCTTCGTGGGCGGCGCGATCATCTCCGCGATCCTGGTCTACGCGCCGCGCGGTGACCGGCGGGCGCTGATCCAGTACGCCGGGATCGCGGCGCTGGTGGTCGTGCTCGCCGCCGCGACGGTGGCGCGCACGCTGGTGCTGGCGTAGCAGCCAATTTCCACAGGATTCTTCACAGCTGTGGGTGAACTACACCCGTGTCGTTATCCCCGCAGTGTGGAGAAGGCTGTGGATAACGGTGGTTTCGAGGCTCGCAGGCTCGCACCTCAACCACCGGGGGCGCTCGCAGGCTCGCACCTCAACCGACCGACGCTGGTCGAGGTGCGAGGAGCCCTGGCGACGAGCCTCGAGACCAGCCGAGCGCCTACTCCCAGCGGGTGGCGAAGGTGAAGCCGACGGCCATGAAGGCGATGCCGACGATCAGGTTCTTCTGGGCGAGGTCGTTGAAGACGGGGATCAGGTCCGGGTTGTCGCCGGTGCCGACGACGTAGTAGAGGCAGATCCAGATGATGCCGATGACGAAGCACCCGAGCATCCCGACCACGACGCCGCGGCCGCGGCCGAGCGGCGTCGACTTGTGCGCGGAGACGACCAGGCCGAGCATGATCAGGCCGAAGCCGATCAGGTAGTTCCACCCCTGCAGGTCCTGCATCCACTGCGGGCCGCCCGCTGCGTTCGGCTCGCCGGTGTCGACGTTGAGCGAGCCCCAGCCGTCCTCCGGTCGCACGCCGATGTAGTAGTAGGCGATCCAGGCGATACCGCCGAAGAAGAGCACCAGCGCCACGATGAACCGCGGCGAGAAGATCGGCCCGCGGTCGGGGTCGAAGACCTTGTCCACACTGTCCTTCTTGGGCAGGCGGGGAAGCTTGGGCACGGGTGACTCCTCGGGGCGATGCTCGATGCTCGGCGGTGGGTCAACGCAGGCGACGACGAATCGGCCGCCGTAGGGTGACCCACTTACCCTAGACAGTATGACGGGTGAGGTCGGCGAGCCACCGAGCGGGCGGCAGGAGGGCCGGTCGCTGGCTTGGCGGCTCGGCACGCCGGTGGTGTTGATCCTCTGTGGTGCGCTCTTCGTCATCTCGGCCCTCGACAGCGGCGGTGTCGACCTGCGCGCGGGCCGCTACACCGACCTGGCCAGCCTGGCGGAGGCCGAGCGCGCCCAGCACGACGACCTCCTCGAACGCCGCAACGAGCTCGACGCCGAGGTCGACAGCCTCGCCGAGCGCGTGCCCGGTGGCGGGGCGCGCGAGCTGCGGGCGGAGGTCGCCGGCCTGCAGGACCCGGCCGGACTCACGCCGCGCACCGGCGAGGGCGTCACGATCACGCTGTCCGACGCCCCCGACGAGCTCTTCGACGCGGCGGCCGCCGCGGAGGACCCGCAGTATCCCGACGTCACGCGCTACGTCGTCCACCAGCAGGACATCCAGGCGGTCGCCAACGCGCTGTGGAAGGGCGGGGCGTCGGCGGTGACCATCGCCGGCCAGCGCATCGTCAGCACCACCGGCATCAAGTGCGAGGGCAGCGTCGTCCAGCTGCAGGGTGTGCCCTACCCCCAGCCGTTCGAGATCCAGGCCGTCGGCGACCCGACCGCCCTCAGCCTCGCGGTCGAGTCCGACCCGCTCGTCGCGGACTACCGCGCCGACGCCGACAACGAGCTGATCCGGATCGGCTGGACCTTCGACGCGGAGGAGCGGGTCGAGGCTCCGGCGTACGACGGCATCATCGACATGGAGTACGCCGAGCCGCTCGAGTGACCGACCCCCGGGTCAGTCGCCACCGCCCCCGTTGCCCGGGTTGTCCCCACCGGGCAGGCCGAGCCCGCCGTCGGTCGGCGACGACGTCGGGTCGGTCGGGGTGGTCGTGTCACCGTCGGTCGGCGACTCGGTCGCCGGGTCGTAGGTGGAGACATAGATGGTGACGTCGAAGTTCTCGGTGCGGGTCTCACCGGCCGGCACCGACTGCCGCACCACCTCGCCCTGCGGTCGCCGGGTGTCGTCCTCGTCGGCGAGCACGGGGTTGAAGCCGGCGTCGCGCAGTGCCTGCTCGGCCTCGCCCTGCTGCATCCCGACCACGTCGGGCACCTGCTCCGGGCCGTCGGAGAGACACAGCTCCACGCTGGAGTCCTTCGAGATCGACGCGCCCGTCGTCGGGGTGGTCTCGACCACGGTGTTGGCCGGCTCGTCCGACGAGCACTCCGTGGTGGAGATGTTGCGCTTGGGGATGCCCGCCTCGACCAGCTGGTTGATCGCCGGGTTGCGCTTCTGACCGACCACCGGTGGCATCGCGAACTCGCACGCACCGGTCGACACGACCAGGTCGACCGTCGAGCCGGGAGCGATGTACTCGCCGCCCTCCGGGTCCTGCGAGGCGACCTGGCCCTCCTGGATCCGATCGCTGTCGACGCACTCCTCGACGTGGTCGACCTCGAGGCCCTCCTCGCCGATCGCCTCGCGGGCGTCGTCGCGGGTCAGGCTCACCACGTCGGGCACGCGCACGTCCGGGGGTGTGGTGTCGAAGAGGCGTGGCCACAGCCAGACCAGCAGCAGGATCACGACGAGCAGTCCCGCTCCGAGCGCGATCCAGATCAACCGGCGGCGCCGGCGGTCGTCGTCGTCCTCATCCCCGGGAGCCGCGGCGGCCGCCGCGGCTGCGGCGGGCGCGACCGTCGTCGCCGGCGGCGGGGTGAGCACGGCCTGCACCGGCCGGCCCGCGAGGTAGCGCTCGATGTCGCCCCGCATCTCCGCCGCGGACTGGTAGCGCTCGCCGAGCTGCTTGGTGAGCGCCTTCATCGCGATCGCGTCGACCTCGGACGGCAGGTCGGCGTCCAGGTGCGACGGTGGTACGGCGGGCTCGCGCACGTGCTGCACCGCCACCGCCACCGGACTGTCACCGACGAACGGCGGGCGGCCGGTCAGCAGCTCGTACATCAGGCAGCCCGCGGAGTAGACGTCGGACCGCGAGTCGACGGTCTCGCCCCGCGCCTGCTCGGGGGAGAGGTACTGCGCCGTCCCGACCACGGCGGCGGTCTGGGTGACCGACGACGCCGCATCGCTCAGCGCCCGCGCGATGCCGAAGTCCATCACCTTGACGTCGCCGGACTGCGTGAGCATCACGTTGCCGGGCTTGATGTCGCGGTGGATGATCCCGGCCCGGTGGCTGTAGTCGAGCGCGGACAGTACGCCGCTGGTGATCTCCAGCGCGCGCTCGGGCAGGATCTTGCGACCCTCGCGGAGGACGTCACGCAGGGTGCGGCCCTCGACGTACTCCATCACGATGTAGGGCTGCACCACGCCGTCGGGCGTGCGCTCCTCACCGGTGTCGTAGACCGCGACGATCGCGGGGTGGTTGAGCGAGGCCGAGGACTGTGCCTCCCGCCGGAAGCGGGCCTGGAACGTCGCATCGGTGGCGAGGTCGGTGCGCAGCCGCTTGACGGCGACCACCCGGCCCAGTCGGGTGTCGGTCGCCTTGCGGACCTCGGCCATGCCACCGCGCCCCAGCAGCTCCCCCAGCTGGTAGCGGCCACCGACCATCACGGCGCCGGACGGGCCGGCGGAGGTGCTCCCGCCGACCGGACCCCTCGGGTCCTGTGGTCCGGTACTGCTCATCCGTCGTTCTCCTTCAGGTCGTCGGCGCGGTGGCCGAGCTGGTCGTAGGCGTGGTCGGCGCGGCAGGTGGCGGCGCGCCGTAGTAGTTGACCGTGATCAGGGCGCCCTCCTCGACCGACCCGGTCGGGTTGATCGACTCCACCTCGCCCTCGGTCTGTGAGCCGTCGTTGGTCACCTCGTTGAGGGTGACGTCGAAGCCCTGGCCACGCAGGTCCGACTCCACCTCGGCGACCTGCCGGCCGACGTAGTCGTTCGGGTTGACCTGGATCACCGCCGGCGCCGTGGTGGTCGGCGCGGTCGTCGTCGGCTCGGTGGTCTCCGGTTGCGTGGTCTCGGGCTCGCTGGTCGGTGTGGTCGGCTCGCTGGTCTCGCTGGCCTCACTCGTCTCGCTGGTCTCCGCGGCGGGCGCGGGATCCTCGTCCCCGTCGCGGCCGAAGGCCAGCCACGAGAGCAGCAGCAGGATCGCGACCGCGAGCAGCACGAGGAGCACGATCAGCCAGACCCGGCGCTTCGGCTCCTCGTCGAGGTCCTCCTCGCCGTCGTACGGCGTCGCGGGCGGCAGCCCGGCCACCATCGGCGGCGTCGCGCTGAGCACCGCCGTCGCCGCGGCCGCCGGATCGCGGAGCGCGGCGGCGAACGCGGCGGCGTCGGGATAGCGCTCGGCCGGGGACTTCGCCATCGCCGTGGTGATGACGGCGGCCAGGTCGGCCGGCACCTCCGGAGGCAGCGCCGGCACCGGCTGCTGGAGGTGCGCGAGGGTGGTCGCCACCGGCGTCTCGCCCTCGAACGGGCGCTGACCGGTGAGGCACTCGTAGCCGACGACACCGAGTGCGTACACGTCGGAGGCCGGGGTCGCCTGCTCGCCGCGGGCCTGCTCGGGGGAGAGGTACTGCGGCGTGCCCATGACCGCGCCGGTGCGCGTGATGGCCACACCGTCGGCGGCGCGAGCGATGCCGAAGTCGGTCACCTTGACCCGCCCCTGCGGCGTGACGATCAGGTTGGCGGGCTTGACGTCGCGGTGCACGATGCCGGCGGCGTGCGCGGCCGCCAGGCCGTCCGAGGCCTGTGCGAGCAGGTCCCGCACGATGTCGGGGTCCACGGCGTGCCCGTCGTTGCGCGCCTGGACCAGGAGCGCCGAGAGCGGCTCGCCCTCCACGAGCTCCATGACGAGGTACGGCGCCCCGCCCGGCGGCGACGCGTCGTAGTCGAAGACACCGGCGATGTTGGGGTGGTGCAGCGCGGCGGCATGACGCGCCTCGGTCTCGAACCGCGTGCGGAACTGGTCGTCCGCCGCGAACTCCTCCTTGAGCACCTTCACCGCGACCTGACGGTCGAGCCGGGTGTCGGTGGCGCGCCACACGACCCCCATCCCGCCCGTGGCGATCTTCGCGTCGAGCCGGTAGCGGCCCGCCGCGTCGGCGTACGTGTCGGTCATCGAAGGATCTCCTCCATCACTGCCTTCGCCACGGGGCCACCGAGCTGGCCACCGGAGATGCTCTTGCCCGGCGCCTCCTGGATCATCACCGCCACCGCGACCTCGGCGTCCTCGGCGGGGGCGAAGGAGGTGAACCAACCGTACGGGGGCTCGCCGGGGACGCCACGTTGGGCCGTCCCCGTCTTGCCCGCGACGCTGACGCCGTCGATCGCGGCCGGCGAGGCCGTGCCGGCGTCGACTGTCTGCACCATCAGGTCGGTGACCTGCCCCGCGGTCGACGGCGAGATCGCGTCGCTCAGCTCCTCGGGGTCGGTGGTCTCCAGCGTCTCGTAGTCCGAGGACTGGATCTCCTCGACGTAGTAGGGCCGCATCAGGGTGCCCTGGTTGCCGATCGCGGCGGAGACCATCGCCATCTGCAGCGGCGTCGCCTGCACGTCGAACTGGCCGAAGCCGGTGCGCGCCGTCTCCGCGTCGTTGAGCTCGCGCGGCTGCTGCTCCTCGCCGTCGATGACGTCCACGACGGCCTCGGGATAGACCGACACGGCCTGGCCGGGCAGGTCGGTGAGGTACTCGGAGTTGAAGCCGAACGCCTCGGACTGGTCGCGCATCTCCTCCGGGCCCAGCTCGACCGCCATCTTGGCGAAGGCGGTGTTGCACGAGGAGGCCATCGCGGTGGTGAAGCTGATCTGCTCGCCGTCGCAGGAGGTGCGGCCCTCGTTGTCGACGACGTTCTGCTCGCCCGTCGTGCCGGGCAGCTGCCAGGAGGCGCCGGACGGCACCGAGTCGTCGGCGTTGTAGAGGCCGGACTCGATCGCGGCGGCGGCGGTGACGATCTTGAAGGTGGAGCCCGGGAAGAGCCGGGTCTGGATCGACCGGTTGAGCATCGGCTCACGCTCGGCGGAGTCGAGCCGGTCGTAGGTCTCGGCCGCCTTCTCGAAGTCGTGCGTGGCCAGCTCGTTGGGGTTGTACGACGGCAGCGACACCGCCGCGAGCACCCGCCCGGTCTTCGGCTGGATCGCCACCACGGAGCCCTCGCCACCCGGCCCGAGGACCTCGCTGAGCGCGCTGAACGCCGCCTGCTGCGCGCGGGGGTTGAGGGTGAGCTTGACGTTGCCGCCCCTGTTGGCCTCGTTCTGCGCCAGGTCGACCAGTCGGTTGACGAACAGCCGGGGGTCCTCGCCGGAGAGCACCTCGTTCTGGGTGTCCTCGATGCCGGTCTGGGTGGTGAGCTGGAGGTAGCCGGTGGTGTGGGCGTAGACGTAGGGCTTGGGGTAGCGCCGGAGGTACTCGTACCGGTCGTCGCTGGGGACGCTGCGGGCCACCGGGTTCTGGCCGGCCAGGATCTGGCCGCGCTCGCGGCTGAAGGCGTCCTCGGTGACCCGGCGGTTGGCGGCGTCGGTGTTGTAGTCCTCGGCCTTCCAGAACTGCAGGTAGGTCACGTTGACCATCAGCGCCATGAAGAGCAGCAGGCAGAAGATCGCGACGGTGCGGATCGGCTTGTTCACTCGGCGATCACGCGTCCTCTCGGGAGATCTTCACGACCTGGGTGTGGACCGCGTCGGGGTCCTCCTCCGGCTCCTCCGACAGCGCCGGCAGCGGCCGGCGGGCCTGGTCGGAGATGCGGAGCAGCAGCGCCACGATCACCCAGTTGGCGACCAGCGACGATCCGCCGTAGGACAGGAACGGGGTGGTGAGGCCGGTCAGCGGGATCAGTCGGGTGACGCCGCCGATGACCACGAAGGTCTGCAGCGCGACGACGCTGGCGAGGCCGGTGGCGACCAGCTTGCCGAAGCCGTCGCGGCAGATCAGTGCCGCCCGCAGCCCGCGCTCGACGATCAGGCCGTAGCAGACGAGCACGGCGAGCACCGCGGTCAGCCCGAGCTCCTCGCCGATCGTCGCCATGATGAAGTCGGTCTCCGCCTCCGGCACCCGCTCCGGCATGCCCTCGCCGAAGCCCCGGCCGATCATGCCGCCCCAGGCGAAGCCGTAGAGCGCCTCCACCAGCTGGTAGCCGGCGCCGGTCGGGTCGTCGAAGGGGTCGAGCCAGATCTCCACCCGCCGCTGCACGTGGCCGAAGAGCAGGTAGGAGACCACCGCGCCGCCCACGAAGAGCAGGCCACCGACGACCAGCCACCCGGGTCGCTCGGTGGCGACGTACAGCATGATCAGGAACAGGCCGAGGAAGAGCAGGCTCGAGCCGAGGTCGCGCTGGAAGACCAGGATCCCGAGGCTGACCACCCAGACCATCAGGATCGGGCCGAGGTCACGGCCGCGCGGCAGGTCGATGAAGAGGAAGCGGCGGCCCGCCAGGGCGAGCGCGTCGCGGTGCACGACCAGGTAGCCGGCGAAGGTGATGACCAGCAGCACCTTGGCGATCTCGCCGGGCTGGAAGCCGATCGGTCCGAGGTCGACCCAGATCCGGGCGCCCAGGGTGCGCTCGGCGCCGATGACCGGCAGCAGCGGCATGATCAGCAGCACGAGGGCGAGCAGGCCGGAGGTGTAGGTGAACCGGGCCAGCATCCGGTGGTCGCGCACCAGCAGCAGCGTGCCGACGAAGCCCGCCACGCCGACGGTCATCCACATCAGCTGCTGGTCGGCGCGGCCGATGCCGAGCGCCACGTCGAGCCGGTGGATCACCGCCAGGCCGAGCCCGTTGAGCGCGGCGACGAGCGGCAGCAGCACCGGATCGGCGTACGGCGCCACCAGGCGCACGACCACGTGGGCGGCGATCACCAGCGCGACCAGCCACCCGCCGTACCCGATGAGGTTGGTGGGCACCTCGCCGTCGACCCCGAGACCCACCGAGGCGTAGGCGCCGACGCCCACGATCAGCGCGATGACGAGGAGGAAGAGCTCCGCGCCCCGCCGGCGGCGGTGCACGAAGCCCATGAAGGCCGACGTACCCGACATCAGGTCACTCGTCGGCTTCGTCCGCGGCCCGCTCCGCGGCGAGCTCGGCGAGGTTGTGCACCGTGCCGGTGGCGTCCTCGAAGTCGTCGGCCGGGATGCCGTCGCGGACGTCGTCGGCCGCGCTCTCGGGCAGGTCGGTGACCGGGAGGTCGCTGACGCGGTAGATGCTGGACAGCCCCGGCAGGCCGTCGATGCCGCGATAGACGACGACGCGGCCGTCGTCCTCGCCGACGTAGTACTGCTGCTGGGTCCACCAGTAGCCGGCGGCCACCACGATCCAGCCGATGCCGACGAGGATCACCAAGGTGAGCAGCCGTCGCGCCCAGATGAAGCGGCGCGGGGCGCGGGGCGCGTAGCGGTACTCCTCCGGGTCGAACGGCGGGTCGGTCTGGATGGCCCAGTCGACGCCCTCGGGGATCTCCGCGTCGACCGGCTCGAGCTCGCCGGTGTCGCCGGAGCGGTGACCACGGAAGAGGCTGCGCGGCATCTTGCGCTTCGGGTCGGCGGCGCCGACGACGATCGGCTCGCCGCCACCACGGGTCGCGGTGGTGGTGGTGCCGACCGCGGGGATGTTCTCGGCGGTGTCGGCGTCGAGGCCGGGCAGGGCGCGGTGGGCGCCGGTCGCGGCACCGGCCGCTGCCGGGGCGGGGGCCGTGCCCTCGACGACGTCGGCCACGACGCAGGTCACGTTGTCGGTGCTGCCGGCGTCGAGGCTGGAGCGGACGAGCTCGATCGAGGCGTACTCCGGCGACCCGTGGGAGAGGATGTCGGCCATCCGCGCGTCGTCGAGGACACCGCAGGCGCCGTCGCTGCACAGGAAGAGCCGGTCGCCGGGGACCAGGTCGAGGGCGAAGAGGTCGGGCTCCACCTCGTGCAGTCCGTCGAGCGCCTTGAGGATCAGGTTGCGGTGGGGGTGGACCCGCGCCTCCTGCTCGGTGATGCGGCCCTCGTCGATCAGGCTCTGCACGAAGGTGTGGTCGGCGGTCAGCTGGGACAGCTCGCCGGCACGGTAGAGGTAGGCCCGGGAGTCGCCGACGTGCCCGATCGCGACCCGGCTGCCGTCGAAGAGGGCGACGGTGGCGGTGGTGCTGGTGCCGTTGAGCGAGGGGTCCTGGTCGACCTGGCGGCCGATCGCCACGTGCGCCTCGTGCAGGCCGTCGGAGACCCGGGTGACCGGGTCGCCGCCGTCGGAGCGGTGGTCGAGCGTGCGCAGCTCGCCGATCGCGGTGCTGGAGGCGATGTCACCGCGGGCCGCGCCGCCGACGCCGTCGCACACCGCCAGCAGCCAGGGGCCGGCGTACCCGGAGTCCTGGTTGTCCTTGCGGACCCGGCCGACGTCGGAGATCGCGTGGTACTCCAGACGTAGCGGCTGATCGGTCATTTCCTCAGCTCCAGGATCGTCTTGCCGATGCGCACCTGGGAGCCGAGCCCGATCGCCGTCGGCTGGGTGAGCCGCTGACTCCCGAGGTAGGTGCCGTTCGTGGAGCCGAGGTCCTCGACGAACCACTGGTCGCCCGACGCCGCGATGCGCGCGTGCCGGGTGGACACGTAGTCGTCGTCGAGCCGGATCGCCGCATCGTTGCCACGGCCGATCAGGATCGGCGCCTCGGAGAGGTTAGCGGTCGCACCGGTGTTGGCGCCCTGGACCACCGCGACGATGCGCGGCGTACCGCGTCGACGGGAGGGCTGCTTCTGCTTCTTCGGCTTCTCCGTGGGGGCGGGGGCCTGGCCGCCGGCGTTGGGCAGCCGCGCGCCGAACATGTCGGAGCGGATCACCGAGACCGCGGACAGCACGAAGATCCAGAGGATCGCCAGGTAGCCCAGACGGACCAGGAAGAGGGTCAGTTCAGACACCCGGCGCCTCCTCGCGCATGCGGATCACCAGTGAGGTGTGGCCGATCTGCACCCGGGAGCCGTCGTGCAGCACGGCACTCGGGACCTTCTGACCGTCGACCCGGATGCCGTTGGTCGAGCCGGCATCGTGGACCTCGATCTGGATGCCGCCGTGGTGGGCCTCGGCGGTCACCCGGAACTCGGCATGGCGCCGGCTCACCCCGGGGTCGTCGATCCGGAGGTCGGCCTCGCTGCCGCGCCCGACGGTCATCCCGGGGGGCACCAGCCGGTGCTCGGTGCCGTTGACCTCGACCACGGCGTGGGTGATCGACGCCGGGGCGGTGTACTCCTTGCCGGTGACCCGGGCCTCGGCCTGGCTGAGCACCCGGAACCGCCCGGTGCTGAGGTCGGCGGCCTCCTCGAACCGGATCCGGATCGGGCCCGGGAAGACGTAGCTCTGCAGGTCGGCGTGCTCCTGCAGCTGCTCGGCGAGCTCGTGGGTCAGTGTGGATTCGTACTGGGCCAGCCGCTCCTGGTCGGTCGGGGAGAGCTCGACGGTGAAGCTGTTGGGCACCAGCCGTCGCTGCCGCGACACGATCTGGGCCTTGTTGTCGAGCTCCCGCTGCAGCGCTGCTGCGATCTCCACCGGTTGTACCGCACTGCGGAAGGTGCGGGCGAAGACCCCCGAGATGGCCCGCTCCAGTCGCTGCTCGAACCGTTGCAGTCCGCTCACGACGGGCCCCCTCTCTTCGAGTCACGCGGTCCGCGTCGTACCGCTTGAAGTGGTGCGCCCCATGGCGCCGGTGCGCTCGATCGTATCGGCCTCCCGCGTGCCCCACCCGCACCCGCCGACCCGCGCCGGTCGAAACCCGGATTGTCCACGATGGGGACCGCGACTGTCGACGCTCCGGCGGGACCGGTGCGGCTCCTCGGCGTCCTCGGTTTGGGCCCCGGGAACGCGCTGGGATAACCTGTCCCGGCTGCACGCGCGAGTGGCGGAATAGGCAGACGCGCACGGTTCAGGTCCGTGTGTCCGAAAGGACGTGGGGGTTCAACTCCCCCCTCGCGCACGTGAGTGACCGGCCCCGGGTCTCGGACTCGGGGCTTTGTCATTCTTGACGTCGCCCGGTCGGGGGGCCGGTATGCCCGATGTTCGGTTGCCGCCGTTGCCGCGGCGTCGTCCTCCTCGTGTGGGCATGCGTGCTTGTCTCAGTCACCTAAGTCGTGGCGGTAGGCGCGGGCGATCAATCCGTGGCAGCTTTCTGACGAGATCTGCAAGTCCCCCGTGCACCCCTCGGGGTGCACGCCCCTGGGGCAGGAGCGTCGAGAGTTCTTCGCTCAGCTCATCAACGATGGAGTAGGGACAGCCGGCGCCGCAGGCATCTCCGGCCCCCTTCGTGGGCTCGGA
>CAZJDU010000033.1:0-4167 GCA_964544855.1 uncultured Nocardioides sp. | reverse complement strand
ACGAACTCGCCGTGCCAGCGCGATCGAGGAGTTCTCAGTTAGCCCTGGGACGGGAGGGCCGCGGTGACAGCCGCTATGAGAGTGGCGAACCGCTCGATGGTGGCTGGCGACAGGGCATCGAGGGAGCCCTCGAGGTTGCGAAGGAAGTGCCCGGCGACCTCGCCGTGATCGAACTCCTCCTCGGCTCGGGCGATCCGCTTCACGATCCGATCGGTGCCCTTGAGAGTAGTCATCTTGACCTTCTTGCCATACGCGGCGTTATAGAGGTCGAGGTACTCCTGCGGCTCGAAGAGGTCCTCGATGTCCGCGCCGGGGACGGTGCAGTAGGACGCGATCGACAGGATGCGCGCTTCCTTGACCCGGCCGGCGGCGATCGAGTTCTGGATGCGCTGGTCGCTGGTGTTGCCGTCGAGGAGGACAACGACGTCGAGGTGGGTGCCGAGGAGCGCGAGGAACGTGGGGATGTTGGTTGCGCCGCCGGCAGGGATGAGGCGGCAGTCGATCGGGAGCCCGGGCTTGCCGTTGCTGGTGAGGTGGCCCGAGATCGCGGTGAGGTAGATGAAGTCCGAGACGCCTTCCACAAGGACGTTACGGCGACCGATGAAGAGGTTCTGGGCGATGTCATAACCCAGGGCGGCCTCGAGGGGGAACAGTGTGTCGGCATCGGACACCGCTCCGGCGTCGTTATCGACGACGGTGCCGACCTCGGGGCCGCGGTCCTCGACGACGCGGGCGTGGTTCAGGTGCTCGGAGCGGACCATGAAGGGGGAGTGTGTGGAGTAGAGGACCTGGCGAGTGCGGGCGAGCTTGCCTTCGATCGCGTCAAGGAGATCCATCTGTGCTCGGGCATGCAGGGACAACCCGGGCTCGTCGAGCAGGAGGATGAGGTTCTGGTCGGCCTCGAACTCCAGGAAGGAAGCGAGAAAGGACACGAACCACTGGAAGCCGGTCGACCGACGGTCAAGCCGGTTGCTGAAGTCGTGGCGCTGGTCCTCGACACGGAACTGCAACCAGCGGCGGATCTTCTCGTGTCCTTGAACCGTGTAGGCCTCGGCCTCGATCGCCACCCGCAGTTTTAGGTGGTCGTTCTGCTTCCAGTGCTCCCGAACGCGCTTGGTCAACAGGCTGGAGGTGGCCTCGAGTTCGGAGTTGGACTGCTCATAGTCCGCGTCCTCCATCGACTCCGGCACTGCTCGCGCAATGCGCAGGAAGTCGGCCGCGGCCTGGACGGAGTCGTCCTCGCTGCCCTCGGAGACCGCTTCGATAACGTCCGCGAGGTTGTACCGCCCAACGAGCTGAGAGTAGGTGCTGAAGTAGAACGTGCGAGGCAGGGCCTCGCGCAGCGCCGTGTCGACGGCGCTCTTCAAGCCGCGGTTCTCGGCGCCGGTGATTCGCCACAGTCGCTGCAGCGCTTCGCCGGCGTCAGTCGCCACGGCGGCGGCGTCAGAATCGTCGGAGCTGGACTCGTCGACCAGCTTCTTCAACGCGCCGATTAGCTCGTCGGAGGTAGTGAATTTCGATCCGAGGGCCTTCTGCACTCGCTGAGGCAGGCTGCCGACGAAGGCCGAGACGAATGCCTCGTAGTCGATCGACGCGTTGACCTGTCGCACTGTCGGCCGCGCGTAGGTACGGGACACGGTGAACTGGGGTGAGGTGAGGACCTCTGCCCCGAACCGTTCGGTGAAGGCGGCGACCTCATCCTCGGTCAACTCGAAGGTCGCTGTGATGGGCACGGCGTCCTCGATCTCGCCGGTCACCTCGTGCTCCTTCTTCAGCCAGCGCGGGTACTCCTCGAGCAGCGTGAGGGGCTCGGCGGCGTTCGCGGGGTTGAGGGCATGGAGGGCCTGGAGGATCGCAGACTTGCCGGCTTCGTTCTTACCGACCAGGCAGGTCACGTCATCGACCTCGACCTCGGTCGAGTCGAGCACGTTGCGGAACGTCTTGACGTGAAAGGAGATCAGCCGCACAAGCGGGCCCTTCTCTGAAGAGTTCGAGAAGCACGCTCGCGTGTGGGTGGTACGGACGTCCTCCCCGAACCTTGTTCGTGGATACAGATCACAGCGTAGAGTATTTACGAATGAAACGAAAGCGCGTATGTTTCTTTCGTAGAGAAGGAGTTGGTGACGGTGACATCAGAGGCACTCGAGCATCAGACGTACCTCCCGGAACAGAGCGAGCAGATGACATCGGTGCTGAGCTTCCTCAGAGCGCATGAGGATCGCGCAGGTGCCCGGCCAGAGCCTCGCTACTTCCTCGCCGGAGCCGGGGAGCATGACCAAGTGGAGATGCCCGCCTCGGCGCATCGGGTTTTGCTGCAGGTCTTGGAGGCGATGAAGGCCGGGAAGGCCGTCACGGTGGCGCCCCAGAGCCAGCTCCTGACGACTCAGCAGGCGGCTGACCTCCTCGGGGTCAGCCGGCCGACGGTGGTGAAGCTGATAGACGCCGGCGAACTGCCCGGGGAGACTCCAGGCACTCGGCGTCGGATGGTAAAACTTCACGATCTGCTTGCCTATCGCGAGCGGCGCCGTGATGCGCAGTATCGGGCGCTGCTGGAGACATCCGGGGACTACGCCGAGGAGTTCGAGGACGCAGAGACGGCCGAGGAACGGTTCCGGCGGATTCGCGCCGAGGTTGCGGCCGAACGACGGGCACGCGCGGCAAAGTAGAGCGCTTGAAACATCAGGACTGAGAGGATGGCGGCGTGTTCGCCGCCATCCTCGACACCTGCGTGCTCTGGCCGAGCGTGCAGCGCGACTTCCTGATGTCGATGGCTATCGAGGGTCTGTACCGCCCGCTGTGGAGCGAGGCGATTCTCGAGGAGCTCCACCGCCACGAGCAGCGCAAGCTAGTCGACCGAGGCACGGACGTGGCTGCGGCCCTGGTCGCGACCGACAAACTGCTGAGCAACCTGCGTGAGCATTTCGACGACGCGCTAGTAGTCGGTTGGGAGCCCCTGGAGGGGTCATATGGGCTGCCTGACGTTGACGACGAGCACGTGGTCGCGGCCGCCGTGGTGGATGGTGCGGGCGCGATCGTGACCGAAAACCTCAAACACTTCCCAGCCGACCGCGTGCCGGCAAACATCCAGGTCCTCACCGCGAAGGAGTTCGCTGTCAACACTGCCGACGTCAGTCCTGAGCGCGCCGCGCGAGCCATCTGCCAGATGTCAGCCCGGCGGACCGGCGAATCGCCCCGCGAGATCGTCGGACTCTTGGTATCGCGATACGGCATGGACGAGGTCGCTGAGGTGGTCCTGCCGATGCTCGATGAGGTCGCTGAACGCCTGACGTAGCGTCTGCCAGGATCGAGGGTGCAAACCGTGGCGCCGGCCTTGAAGGACCGGAGTCGCACGGCGGGGGTCGAGGGCGCGGTCTGATCCCGCTCAAACTGTCCTCTGCATCCCTTCTGCCGAGACATCACTTACCGTGGGTGCAGCAGTCTGACGGACACAACAGAACATCGGCTGGTGCACCCCTGGGGTGCACGCTCCCGAGGAAACGGGAGGGAACCGGAGGCAACGGGACACCGGTTTCACGCTCAGGACGGCGGTTTCCGCCTGATCGGGTGTGATGTTCCAACGGTTCAACTCCCCTCTCGCGCACATCAATGGCTGGCCCCGGGTCCTTGGATCCGGGGCTTCGTCCATTTCCGGGCAGCTTCGTGCGGCCCGGCGGCTCGGCGTGGCCGCGCGATGTTCGGTTGTCGCCGTTGCTGCGGCGGGGCCTCCTTGGGAGGGTGCGGTGCTCGTCTCGGTCACCTAAGTCGCGGTGACAGGCGCGGGCGATCAATCCGCAGCGACTTTCTGGTAACAAACGGCAGTGCCCGTGGGTCCGTCCTCCACAGACCGCGACAAGGCAGGCTGGTTGGATGGGGCCAGGGCCGGGTACTAGAGAACATCGGTTGAAGTTTTCCTGTGGCCAGTCGCCGGTTGACCTTCGTCAACTCTGCGGAGGCGACGTGCCGGAAGTCGAGATGGGACGCCTTCTTCTCGACTCCCTCGTCGTTGTGGGCGACGGGTTACGGTTCAGGGCCTTTTGCCGGCGAGGCTTTCCTGAGTGTCTCCACGTTAGGCAGGCCCGAGCGGGTTCCGTCTGAGGCTTCATACATCCGACAGGAGAGTCCCTGGGAGTGGTGGGGTTTGAGGGTCTCCGGCGGGGCTGCGTGAAG
>CAZJDU010000032.1:23552-30874 GCA_964544855.1 uncultured Nocardioides sp. | reverse complement strand
CGCGACCAGGCCGACGAGGTCGGGATAGCGCTGGAGGTGGGCGCCGCCATTGATGTCGATGGTCTCGCCGGTGATCCAAGCGGCCTCGTCGGAGAGCAGGAAGCGGCAGAGAGCGCCGATCTCGGTGGGCTCGCCCGGCCGGCCCAGCGGCGTGTTGTCGACGTACGACGCGCGCACGCCGGGGATGTCCATGGCCGGCGCCGTCAGCGGCGTCACCACGAGCCCGGGCGCGACCGCGTTGACCCGCACCCGGCGTGGGCCGAGCTCGAGCGCGGTGACCTCGGTGAGCGAGACCAGGCCGGCCTTGGCGGCGCAGTAGGCCGCGAGCCCGGTGCCGGGCTGGCGCGCGTTGAGCGAGGTGAGCGACACCAGCGCGCCGCCGTCGCGCACCCGGCGCCCCGCGTGCTTGAGCACCAGGAACGCTCCGATGAGGCAGACGTCCACCACCCGGCGGAACTCCGCCGCGTCGTGGTCGACGACCGGCGCGAGCGTGGAGACGCCGGCGCAGTTGACCACGCCGCTGAGGCCGCCGTACTGCTCGACGACGCCGTCGAGGAGCGCGGCGACGGACTCCTCGTCGGTCACGTCGACCGCCCCGCCGGATCCGCCGAGCTCGGCCGCCTGGCTCGCTGCTGCCTCACCGTCCAGATCGGCGACCACCACGGTGTGCCCGGCCTCCGCCAGCGCTCCCGCGGTGGCCTGCCCGAGCCCCGACGCGCCGCCGATGACGACGCTCACCCGACTCTCCATCGACCCTCCTGCGCAACGAGTTGACGCCTGTCAGGTCTCATTGACACGCGTCTAGAACACGTTCTAACGTGATGGGTGCCACACCGATCTGTCAAGGAGTGATCTCGTGCCCGGTCCCACCGTCGCGGTCATCGGCGCCGGCATCAGCGGTCTGACGAGCGGCAAGACGCTCGGCGACTACGGCGTCGACTACACCTGCTTCGAGTCCTCGGACCGGATCGGGGGCAACTGGGCGTTCGGCAACCCCAACGGCCACAGCAGCGCCTATCGCTCGCTGCACATCGACACCTCCAAGCACCAGCTGTCCTTCCGCGACTACCCGATGCCGGAGGAGTACCCCGACTTCCCGCACCACACCGAGATCAAGGAGTACCTCGAGGGCTACGCCGCGGCGTTCGACCTCAAGCAGCGCATCGAGTTCCAGAACGGTGTCGAGACCGCCGTACGACGCCCTGACGGCGGCTGGGAGCTCACGCTGCAGGACGGCTCCATGCGCAGCTTCGACCGGCTCGTCGTCGCCAACGGTCACCACTGGGACCCGCGGTTCCCCGACTTCCCGGGCAGCTTCACCGGGCGGGTCCTCCACTCCCACCACTACATCGACCCGCGCACGCCGATCGACTTCGCCGGGCAGCGGCTCCTCGTCGTCGGCCTCGGCAACAGCGCGGCCGACATCACCGTCGAGCTCTCCAGCAAGGCGCTGGACAACGAGGTGACGCTCTCGACCCGGTCGAGCGCGTGGATCGTGCCGAAGTACTTCGGGGGCAAGCCCGCCGACCAGTACTACCGCACCACGCCGTACCTCCCGCTCTCGTGGCAGCGGAAGCTCGCCGCGGCGATGCAGCCGATCACCGCTGGCCGCCCGGAGGACTACGGCCTGCCCACCCCCAACCACGACTTCTTCGAGGCGCACCCGACCCAGTCGGTGGAGCTGCCGGTGCGACTCGGGTCGGGCGACGTGGTGGCCAAGCCCGACATCGACCGGCTCGACGGCGAGACCGTGCACTTCGTGGACGGCACCTCGGTCGACGTCGACGTGATCGTCTACGCCACCGGCTACAACATCACCTTCCCGTTCTTCGACCCTGCCTTCATCAGCGCCCCGGACAACCAGATCCGGCTCTACAAACGGATCTTCAAGCCGGGCATCGACGATCTCGCGTTCGCGGGCTTCGCGCAGGCGACGCCGACGCTGTTCCCGTTCGTGGAGTGCCAGGCGCGGCTGATCGGCGCGTGGGCGATCGGGCAGTGGGCCCCGCCGCCGGTGCCCGAGATGGAGCGGGTGATCGACGCCGACCAGGCGAGGTTCACCGGTCACATGGTGCCGAGCGCCCGCCACACGCAGCAGCTGGACTACTTCATCTACGAGCACGACCTGCGGACGCGAGAGGTGCCGGAGGGCCGCGAGCGGGCGCTCACGGGGGCCCGATGAGGGACCTGCCGCGGCTCGACCGCCGCGCCGCGAGCAAGGGCGACGTACGGCGCTCCGCGCTGCTGGCCGCGCTCGACGAGCTGCTCCGGGAGGGGCAGCGGCTGGAGGAGATCAACGTCGCGGAGATCTCGCGTCGGGCCGGCGTGACCCGCTCGGGGTTCTACTTCTACTTCGAGTCCAAGGCGGTGGCCGTGGCCTCGTTGCTGGACGACTTCTACGAGGACGTCGCCGAGGCCACCGAGACGCTGGTCGCGGCCGAGGGTGATCCCGAGGAGCGGGTCGGCAAGGTGATCGGGGGACTCTTCGACGCGGTCGACCAGCAGCCGCACACCTTCCGGGCGCTGCTCGAGGCGCGGGCGACCAGCCCGGCGGTGCGGGAGGTCTGGGAGGAGGGGCGCGCGGAGTTCGCCCGGATGGTGGCGGGGATGATCACCGCCGAGCGGCGCCGCGGCCACGCCCCCGCCGGCGCGCAGGCCAAGGCCCTGGCCGCCGTACTGCTCGACGTCAACGACCACGCGCTGGAGCGGCACGCCCTGAGCGCCGGACCGCCGCGGGCGCGGCACATCGAGGCACTCACGTCGATCTGGGTGCGCACCATCTACGGCAGGAGCGACGCATGATCCCGACCCCGATCCGATTCGTCTCCGGTGGCGTGGAGTGCGCAGCGACGCACTATGCCGCGGAGACGGCGGAGACAGCCGAGCCGCGGCCGGCCGTGGTGCTGGCGCACGGGCTGGCGGGCACGCAGGACTCCGGGCTGGCGCCGTTCGCCGAGGCGTTCGCGGCCGCCGGCGTCCATGCGCTGACCTTCGACTACCGCGGCTTCGGGCTGAGCGGGGGCGCGCCGCGGCAGGTGGTCTCGCTCGACGGCCAGCTCGCGGACCTGCGGGCGGCGATGACGGCGGCACGAGGGCTGCCGGGGGTGGACCCGGGGCGACTGGTGCTGTGGGGCATCTCGCTGGGCGGCGGCCACGTGGTCAGCGCCGCGGCCGACGACGATGTGGCGGCTGTGATCTCGGTGGTGCCGATGCTCGACGGGCTGGCTGCGGCCCGGCTGGCAGCACGACACCACGCGCCGGCACAGCTGCTGCGCTCGACGATGACCGGCGTGGTGAGCAGGGTGCGGACGACGGCGGGCGGGTCGCCCGCCATGATCCCGGTCGTGGCGCGGCCCGGTGAGCCCGGCGCGCTGACCCTGGCCGGTGCGTATGAGGACTACCTGTCGGTGGCCGGCCCGACCTGGCGCAACGAGATCGCCGCCGACGTGGTGCTGGAGCTGGGCTCGCGTCGCCCGGCGAAGGATGCGGCGCGGCTGGACTGCCCGTGGCTGGTGCAGATCGCCGACTTCGATCGCAGCGCGCCGCCGTACGCCGCCGCCAAGGCCGCCTTCCGGGGGCGTGCCGAGGTGCGCCACTACCCTGCCGATCACTTCGACCTCTTTCCCGGCAGACCGTGGCACCGGCCGGCGGTCGACCACGCCGTCGGCTTCCTGCGCCGCCACCTCCCCGTCGAATCGGGGGTTCTCGCCGGTTGAATCGGGGGTTTTCGACCGTCGAGTCGGGGGTGTTGCGGGTCGAGTCCTGTCTCTCGTACGTCGACAGCGCGTGGTCAGCCCGCCGCGGCGCTGAACCGCGCCCCGACGCGCCCGAGCAGCTCGACCAGCTCGGTCGGCTCCTCGACGGTGAACGCGCAGTCGAGTCTGGTGAGGATCAGCACCGCCCAGTCGAGCGTGTCGGACTTCAGGATCATCCGGCACGCGCCGGCGCCGAGCGACTCGACCTGGCCCCACCGCCCCATCACGGCCTCGACCGCATCGGCCTCCGCCGCGAGCCGCACCCGCACCGTGTAGCGCTGCGGCTGGTCGCGCAGCCCGGTCCTGACGTAGGTGACCGGGTCGCCGGTGGGGACCTCCCGGGGTCGGAACCGCTGCCCGGTGAGCTCGGCCGCCCCGATCCGGTCCACCCGGAACGAGCGCCACTCCTGCCGGTCGCGGTCGTAGGCCACGAGGTACCACCGCCGGCCGAGGTTCACCAGCCGGTGCGGCTCCGCCCGGCGTCGGGTGTGGGCGCCATCGGCCGCGGTGTAGGCGAAGCCCACCGTCTCGTCGTCGCGGCAGGCCTGGGCGAGCGTGGTCAGTGTCGCCGGGTCGAGCCGGGGCCCGCTGGACCAGGGGAGGGTCTCGGTCTGCGTGGCGAGCGCGTCCATCCGGCGCCGTAGCCGTGGCGGCATCAGCGCGATCACCTTCGTCAGCGCCTGGACGGCGGTCTCCTCGACCCCGCTCACGTCACCCGCCGCCGCGCTGCGCAGGCCGACCGCGATCGCGACCGCCTCCTCGTCCTCGAGCAGCACCGGCGGCATCGACCCGCCCGCGCGCAGCTGATACCCGCCGGCGGCGCCCCGCACGGCTTCGACGTCGTACCCGAGCCCGCGGAGCCGGTCGACGTCGCGGCGCAGCGTGCGGTCGCTGACCTCGAGCCGGCCGGCGAGCTCGCCGCCCGACCAGAAGCGGTGGGTCTGCAGGAGCGACAGCAGTCGCAGCATCCGGGCGCTGGTGCTCATGCGACCAAGCCTAGTTCTCTACAGGACAAGAACTGACCTAAAGCGCTCCTAGCGTGGTGGTCATGACGAGAGAACACGCCCACCAGCCGGTGATCCGCACCACCGGCCTCACCCGCCACTTCGCGCGCAACAAGCAGACGATCGAGGCGGTCCGCGGCCTCGACCTGGAGATCGCCCCGGGCGAGCTCGTGGCCTTCCTCGGACCCAACGGCGCCGGCAAGTCGACGACGCTGCGGATGCTGACGACGTTGATCCCGCCGACCGCCGGCAGCGCGGAGGTGGCGGGGCACGACGTGGTCCGCCAGCGCGCCGCCGTACGTCGCTCCATCGGCTTCGTCGGACAGGGCAACGCGGCCGCGCACCAGCAGCGGGGGCGCGACGAGCTGATCGCGCAGGCGCGGGCGCACGGGTTCACCCGCCGCGAGGCGCACGAGCGCTCCGCGGAGCTGCTCGACGCCTTCGACCTCGCCGAGCACGCCGACCGCCCGGTGTCGACCTTGTCGGGCGGTCAGCGGCGGCGGCTCGACGTCGCGATCGGGTTGGTGCAGGCACCGCCGGTGCTGTTCCTCGACGAGCCGTCGACGGGCCTGGACCCGCAGCACCGGGTCAACCTCGCCGAGCAGGTCCGCCGGCTCAACCGCGAGCTGGGCACCACGATCGTGCTCACCACGCACTACCTGGAGGAGGCGGACCTGCTCGCCGGACGGGTGATCGTGATCGACCACGGTCGGGTGATCGCGGACGACACCGCGCCGCGGCTGAAGTCGGCGCTCGGCGACCTGGTGTCGCTGGAGATGGCCACCCCCGAGGCCGCGAGCCTCGCCGCGTCCCGCGCTGATCATTGGGTCGGTGCCCAGGTCACGGTCGCCGACGCCCGCGTCGACATCCGGGTCGCGGGTGGCCGCGACCGGGCGCCCGGTCTGATCGCCGATCTCGCTGCCGCGGGCTCGCCGGTCGCCCGGGTCGAGGTGACCGGGCCGACGCTCGACGACGTCTTCCTCGACCTGACCGGCCGCAGCCTGCGCGACGCCGTGCCGACCGACCAGAACCCGACCGAGACCGAGGAGGCAGCAGCATGACCGTCCAGACCCAGGCCCCCGTGGTGGCCGCCCCGAGCCCGACGACGTACCGGAGCCGACCGACGAGCTGGTTCCGCGACACCGCCACGGTGACCGTGCGCGAGCTGATGCCGGTGCTGCGCAACCCGGCGTCGGTGCTCTTCGCGATGGTGCAGCCGTTGGTGTTCCTCGGGCTGTTCGCGCCGCTGCTGCCCGACGACGGTGGCAACGCGCTGCAGTGGTTCGTGCCGGGGATCGTGACGATGACGGCCTTGATGAGCGCGGGCTTCACCGGCGCCAACCTGACCGAGGAGATCCTCAGCGGCTCGCACGAGCGGCTGCTGGTCTCGCCGCTGCGGCGGTCGGCGTTGATGGTCGGCAAGGCGCTGCGCGAGGTGGTGCCGCTGCTGCTGCAGACGGTGATCATCGTGGCGGTGGTGACGCCGTTCAGCTTCGACCTGCATCTGGTCGGGGTGCTGACCGGGGTCATCGTGCTGGTGCCGTTCTCGATCGGCATCGGCTCGCTGAGCATCGCGCTGGCAGCCGCAGCCAAGGACCAGCAGTGGGTGTTCTGGACGGTGCAGCAGACGGCGATCTTCCCCTTCCTGCTGCTGGCCGGCGTGCTGCTGCCGCTCGACGGCGCGCCCCGCTGGCTGCGGGTCGCCTCGGACCTGAACCCGATGACGTACGTCGTCGACGCCGAGCGAGCCCTCTTCGCCGGCACGTTCCCGGCCGGCACCGTGCTCGCGGGCTTCGCGGCCGCCGCACTGGTCGGCGCGGTCGGCCTGGCCGTGGGCGTGCGGACGATGAACCGGTCCAGCTGACCGATCCGACTCGGCTGCCCCGGGTGCGCCGCACCCGGGGCAGCCCTCCGTGCAGCAGTGGCGTCTCGTGAGGCAGGCGGTGGCGCGCCGTCGTCAGCTCTTGGGGGTCGGCTGCGTCGCCATCGCGAGGGTAGGTTGCTCGAGGGGCGTCAGCCGGGCGCTGACGTCGGTGAAACCGCCGCCCGGTCCTGCATCACCACGATGCTCTCGCGTTCGACTCTGCCCACCCGCGACCGGGTGACCAGCAAGGTACGGCGCCGTGGCGGCGACGCTGACGTCGGTGCCTGGCGCTGTGAACGACGTCGAGGCGAGGCGGGGGTGTGGATGACTCCTGGCGCGGTGTGTTGCGGATGTGACGTCAGGCGCACGCGCAGCGCCCACGGCCGCCACGCCGGCAGCTGACGACGGCGTACCCGGCCGCCAGCACCGGTGAGAGTACGCCGACGATCCCGATCCGAGGACGGCGAGGCCGCCGGCGAACCGCCCGGCGAGCAGGGCCGTGCGCCGGGTCGAGCGGGCCAGCGCGAGCGCGGATCCGACGCGCCCCACGGGTGGCGGTGGTGCTGACGCGTCGCGCCGCCGGGTAGGCCGGGTGCGGGGGACGCGTCCGACAGCGCTGTCGCGTGCTCGTGGGTGTCGCCTCGATGCTCGATGTCGCCCGACTCGACGTCCGAGAACCCCCGACTCGACGTCCGAGAA
>CAZJDU010000032.1:15354-23452 GCA_964544855.1 uncultured Nocardioides sp. | reverse complement strand
ATGCTCGATGTCGCCCGACTCGACGTCCGAGAACCCCCGACTCGACGTCCGAGAAACCCCGACTCGACGCGTCAGATGAGGGGCACGAGCCGGCTGAGCAGGTCGCCCATGCGGGTGGCGGAGGCGCGGCCGGCCTCGATCACCTCGGCATGGTCGAGCGGCTGGCCGGTGATGCCGGCGGCGAGGTTGGTGACCAGCGAGAGCCCCAGCACCTCGACCCCGGCCTCGCGGGCGGCGATCGCCTCCAGAGCGGTGGACATGCCGACCAGGTCGCCGCCGAAGGAGCGGACCATCGCGATCTCGGCCGGCGTCTCGTAGTGCGGCCCGGGGAACTGCACGTAGACGCCCTCGTCGAGGGTCGGGTCGGCCTCGCGGCACAGCGCCCGGAGACGTGCGGAGTAGAGATCGGTCAGGTCGACGAAGGTGGCGCCCTCGATGGGGGAGCGGCCGGTCAGGTTGATGTGGTCACTGATCAGCACCGGCTGGCCGGGCTCCCAGGTCTCCTTCAGCCCGCCGGCGCCGTTGGTGAGCACGACCGCGCGACAGCCGGCCGCGGCCGCCGTACGCACGCCGTGGACGACCTTCGGGACGCCGTGCCCCTCGTAGTAGTGGGTGCGGCTGAGGAACGCCAGCAGGTGCCGGTCGCCCTCCTCGTGCGGCACCCGGATCGAGCGCACCTTGCCGGAGTGGCCCGCCACCGCCGCGGCGCTGAAGCCCGGCAGGTCGGTCACGTCGATCTCGGCGGTCGCCTCGCCCAGCAGGTCCGCGGCCGGGCGCCAGCCCGAGCCCAGCACCAGGGCGACATCGTGGCGGGCGACGCCGGTCAGCTCGGCCAGGCGGGCAGCGGCCTGCTCGGCCAGGTCGTACGGCGAGTCAGTCACCCGGGTGACTCTAACGGGCGGCGGTGTGGGTGGTTTCGAGGCTCGCAAGCTCGCGCCTCAACCACCGTGCGACGCTCGCACCGCAACCACCACCGGCGTTACCAGGTGGCGACCACGCGCTCGGGGACGTAGCCGTGCCGCACCCGCTGCGGGTGGTCGCCGACGGGGAGGTAGGCCAGCTCCTCGCCGTTGCGGGTGTCGAGCACGGCGACCGAGTCGCTCTCCGAGAGCGAGATCCAGCAGGTGTCGCCGAGGCCCTCGGTGGTCCAGTAGGGCTTGCCGTAGGAGTGGCCCGTGGTCTCCTCGTCGAAGTACGTGGGCTCGCCGGTGGCGACGTCGACGAGGGCGGCGTAGTCGTCCATGGTGCCGGCGACGCAGAGGGTGCGGCCGTGCCGGTCGATGGACAGCCCGTGGTGGGCGGAGTCGTTGACGTACTGCTCGCGCAGCAGGTGCGGCACCCGGTCCTCCAGCTCGATGACGCGCGTGACCGCGCCGGTCGACGGCTCGTCGACCCCACCGAGCGTGTAGTCCGTCGCCTGGTTGATGTCGGCCGCCTGGGTGTCGAACTCGATCAGGCCGTGGAAGAACGACACCTGGAAGTAGAGGAACCGCCCGCCCGGTGCCACCGCCATCGGCCGCACCGCGCTGCTCATCGCGGGGTGGCCGGCCTCGTCGAGCTCGTGCGCCATGTCCCAGCGCTGCAGGATCGAGAAGTCGTCGTTGCTGACGATCTGGAACCACCGGTCACCCTTGACGGCATCGTGGATCGGGTCGAGTGGCAGCCCGAAGATGTCGGTGTAGTCCAGCGGCGTGTAGACCCTGCCGATCGAGGCGTGGAAGATCCGCTCGCCGTCGGTGGTGTAGTTGCTCTCGTGCGGGGTCTCGCCGGACTCGAAGCTGCGCAGCCGGTCACCCATCGCGACCTCGGTGCCGTCCGGCAGCGTCTCGTCCACCATGGAGTACTCGATCGCCTGGCGCGAGGTGGAGTCCGACACCAGCAGCCGGCGGCCGTCGGGCGAGAGCGCCATGTGGTCGGTGCGGTAGCCGTCCATCTGCTGCTCCCGCACGATCGCAC
The DNA here is from genome assembly GCA_964544855.1 of uncultured Nocardioides sp. GTDB lineage: Bacteria > Actinomycetota > Actinomycetes > Propionibacteriales > Nocardioidaceae > Nocardioides. The sequence goes on along the minus strand of CAZJDU010000032.1, from coordinate 21,496 downwards.
CCTCCTTGCCGGAGGTCGCCTTCTCGATGTCGATCCAGACCACGTCGGCGAAGCTCGGCCGCGAGACGGCGAGGTACTTCCCGTCCGTGGTGGTGAACATGTCGTCGACGTACTGGTCGTGCCCCTCGCCCGGGCCGAGCTTGATGGCGGTGTAGAACGCCAGCTTCACCGGGTCGGTGTAGATGTCGCGCAGCTCCTGCTGCTTGTCGGGGATCAGGTCCACGCCCGTGGTCAGCACCTCGAAGGTCCTCGCGTCGACCACGCTCGCGGTCCCGGCCCAGTTGTTGCCGACCCACATCACGTCGCGCAGCCGGTCGGGCGGCGCGGCGGTGGCCGACGATCCGACGGCGGCGGTCACGATCGCAGTGGCGAGGGTCGGTGCGAGGAGTCGGGTCACCCGGTTCACGGAGGGGACAACGACGCGGGTGGGGTCTCGATACGGATCGGGACCTACAACCCTGTCGAGCGACAGGGCCGGGCGCGCAGGCGGGCGACGTAGTCCTGCGGGGCGTCGGCGGCCTCGGCGGCGTTCGCGAGGACACCGAGGTACGACGCGCTCGGGAGCCCGCCCTCGTAGGCGTCGAGCACATAGGTCCAGGCGACGACCTCACCGGTGAGGGTGACGACGCGGACCTTGGTCTTGCGGTAGAGACCGGAGTCGGCGGCCTCCCAGGTGTCGAGCGCGGCGACGTCCTGGCTCGGCATGTCGTAGATCGCGACGAAGACCTGCTCGATCGGGTCGGGCACGATCGTGGCGAGCGCGCCGTCCCAGCCGAAGTCCTCCCCGCCGAAGGTGAGCCGCCAGCCGGTGAGCCAGCCGGTCGTGCGCATCGGGGAGTGCGGGCACCGGTCGCTCATCCGGGTGGGATCGAGGTTCGTCCCATAGGCGGCGTACGGCGTCACGGCCATCAGGCTACTGCCCGGACGGCGACACCGTGCCGATGCCCGCCCCGCGCGGGTCGGGGCTGGGGGCGAGCTGTCGTCGAGGGTGCCGGTGGTGGCGCCGTCACGCGGGACAACTAACCTTGCACGGGTGACCACGCACTTCGATGTCCTCGTCCTCGGCGCCGGTCCCGGAGGGTACGTCGCCGCCATCCGCGCCGCCCAGCTCGGCAAGTCCGTGGCCGTGGTGGAGAAGCAGTACTGGGGCGGGGTGTGTCTCAACGTCGGCTGCATCCCCTCGAAGGCGCTGCTGCGCAACGCGGAGATCGCGCACATCATCACCCACGAGAAGAAGACGTTCGGGATCACCGGCGACGCCACCATGGAGTTCGGCGCCACCCACAAGCGCAGCCGGTCCGTGGCCGAGGCCAGCGCCAAGGGCGTCCACTTCCTGATGAAGAAGAACAAGATCACCGAGGTCGACGGCTGGGGCACGCTCACCGGGCCCAAGTCGGTCGACGTCGCGGGCGACGACGGCACGGTGACGTCGTACTCGTGCGACAACCTGATCCTGGCGACCGGCGCGACCACCCGGCTGGTGCCCGGCGTGGCGCTGAGCCAGAACGTCGTCACCTACGAGGAGCAGATCCTCGACGAGAACCTGCCGTCGTCGGTCGTCATCGGCGGCTCGGGCGCGATCGGCGTCGAGTTCGCCTACGTGCTGAAGAACTTCGGCGTCGACGTGACGATCGTGGAGTTCCTGGACCGGATGGTGCCGACCGAGGACGCCGAGGTCTCCAAGGAGCTGCTCAAGCAGTACAAGAAGCTGGGCGTGACCGTGATGACCTCGACCGCCGTGAAGGGCGTCGAGGACACCGGCTCCGGTGTGAGGGTCACCGTCGCCCCGGCCGCCGGGGGCGACGAGCAGGTGCTCGAGGCCGACCGCTTCCTCGCCGCCTTCGGCTTCGCGCCGCGGGTCGAGGGCTTCGGGCTCGAGGCCGCCGGCGTGGCCCTGACCGACCGCGGCGCGATCGCGGTCGACGAGCGCGGCCGCACCAACGTCGAGGGCGTCTACGCGATCGGCGACTGCACCGGCAAGCTGATGCTGGCCCACACCGCTGAGGCGATGGGCGTGGTGGCGGCCGAGACGATCGCCGGCGCGGAGACCATGGAGATCGACTTCGACATGATCCCGCGGGCCACGTTCTGCCAGCCGCAGATCGCGTCGTTCGGCTACTCCGAGGAGCAGGCCAAGGAGAAGGGGTACGACGTGAAGGTCGCGAAGTTCCCGTTCTCGGCCAACGGCAAGGCACGCGGCATGGCCGACGGCGTCGGCTTCGTGAAGGTCGTCGCCGACGCCGAGCACAACGAGATCGTCGGAGCCCACATGATCGGCCCCGAGGTGACCGAGCTGCTGCCGGCACTGACGCTGGCCCAGCAGTGGGACCTCACCGCCGACGAGGTGGCACGCAACGTCTTCGCCCACCCGACGCTGTCCGAGGCGATGAAGGAAGCCGTCGAGGGCATCGCGGGCCACATGATCAACCTCTGAGCCCGTCGAGCCCAGTCCCCGGTCGGGTGACCGGGAGGTTGAGTAGTCGTGCTCATGCTGTCGGCGTCGTGGTCCGCGACGCTGGCAGGCATGAAGGATCGACGCCGTATCGTCGCCGGCACCGTGATCGGCTCGTTCTCGATCGCCGCGTTCCTCGGGATCGTGGCGTTGCTCGGCCCGGGTGAGTTCAGCGAGAACCAGGGCAGAGTCGTGCTCACCGGTGGCTGGTGTGGGTGCCGTGGGAGTGGGCGGCCGACGAGCCGTGGCGGCCACGCTCGCCGTCGCGACCGTCGTCGCGACCCTGATGTGCAGCGCCGGCTCGGACTGCTCGCCCGCCAGCGCGGCACCAGCGTGGACGACCTGGTCACCGAGGCGCTGGATCTGGTGGCGGCCTCGGGAGGCGCGTCCGGCCGGCGCGGCTGAGCGTCCACGGCCGGCGCGGCCGGGAGGCGCATGGCGCCGAGGGTCTCGTCACTCGTCTGGTTGAACGGTCAGATCTGACCGCTCAACCAGACGACGCGCGAACCCCGTGGGTCGTGCACGGTCCCACGTGCCGTACCGGGTCGCTGTCGGTGCCGGGGTCTAGCGTCCCGGGCATGTTGATCAGCACCAACGAGGCTGCCGCGCTCCTCGCGGACGGTGGCCCGTCGCGCCAGCGGACCCGTCAGTTGCTGGAGACGGGCATCGCGGGGGCGCCCGTCCGGGCAGCGGGCGCCGTGCTGTACGCCGAGGAGCGGGTGCGGAAGCTCTGCGACTGGCCGACCGTGGACGAGGACGTGGTGGCCACGGCGTGCCCGCGGGGGTTGATCGTCGCCCGCCTCGGGCCGCACCGGCGGCTGGACCTCACCGACAGCCCGGCGGAGCAGCGCCGGTCGATCAGCGATCAGTGGCACGCTCCCCGCGCACCGAGGCTGCTGACCTTCGGCCGATCGGTGCTCGGGATCAGCACGCCCTTCGTCGCGACCGTCAGCGGATACGTCGTGCTCGGCGCCGAGGTCACCGCCATGGAGCCGGACGGCCGTGGCGGCTGCCGACTGCACCTGGCGGAGCCGGGGGAGTGGTACGACGCGCTCCGCGGGCACCGGTGGCTCCCGGGCAGGGGAGGCCCGGCGATGCTGCTCTGGGGATGGCCGACGCGGCGCGCCGCAGCATCACCCGTCCGGCGGCTGCCCCTCAGTGCTTGTAGCGCCTCCGGCTCAGCAGGAAGCCGGCGGCCGCGCCCAGCACCGCCGTCACCAGGAGCGCCACCCACAACGGCGCGGTGACGTCGACGAGGAGGAAGGAGATGTTGGTGTCGTCGCGGTTGGCGATGACGAAGAGTGCGAGCAGCACCACGAGCACGATGCCGACGATCTGGCGCGTCGATGGGGAGGTCTTGGCGGGGCTGCCGTCGGTGTGCTTGGGAGTCGGTCCGGGGGTCTCTGCGGTCATCGTGCGTGGCCTCCGTCCTCGGCATCGACCGCACCCGGCCCGTCGCCGCGGGGGCCATGCCGCTGGTGACGTTCAGCCTACGATGCTCAGGCGTCCAGGAGCAGGCTCTCGATCTCGTCGAGCGCGTTGCGGGCGTAGCTCTGCCACAGCCGGGCGAAGACCGGCATCGCGGGCCGTGCCGTCATCGATGCAGCGGTGACCCGCCAGGTCCACGTGATGCGGACCCCGGTGCCGACCGGGTCGAACGTCCAGCGGCCGTCGATCCGTCGGAAGAGGTGGCTCATCCGCCCGGTGAACCCGTCGAGGACGTATTCGAACGACGACGGCCGCGAGGCCGCCGTCAGGGTCTCCCGCATGGTGCTGCCGTCGCCGAGCCCGATCACCCGCTGCTGCCCGGGCTCGCCCCAGGCACTCGTGGCGGGCTGGTCGACGGTGCGCACCGGCGGGATCGGCCCGTGGCGCCGCGGAAAGATCCGCGGGAGCGGAGCGCCGAGGAGCACGTCGAAGGCTCGCTCCACCTCGACCGGATACGTGCGGGAGCGGGTCAGCACAGTGGCCATGGCCCGAACCTACGTGAGACCAGGTGGTCTCGAGGGTCGCAGGCTCGCACCTCCACCACCGTCGAGAGAGCCCACGGTGGTTGAGGTGCGAGCGCCAGCGAGCCTCGAAACCACCCCTGCAACAATGGCGCCCATGGCGCGTGTGGTGATCGTTGGAGGCGGCCCCGGTGGCTACGAGTCCGCGCTGGTCGCGGCCCAGCTCGACGCCGAGGTCACCGTGGTCGACCGTGACGGCCTCGGTGGTTCCGCGGTGCTCACCGACTGCGTGCCCAGCAAGACGCTGATCGCCACGTCCGAGCTGATGGCCGAGATGGCCGGGGCGGCCGAGCTCGGTGTGGAGTTCCGGGCCCACGCCGGCGGCGACACGGGGCTGTACGTCGACCTCGCCAAGGTCAACGCCCGGGTGATGCGACTCGCGGCGGAGCAGTCGGCCGACATCACCCGCCGCGTCGAGCGCGAGGGCGTCGAGGTCGTGCGGGGCCGCGGACGGCTGGACGGGCCGGGAGTCGTCGCCGTGGAGACCCCCGGCGGCGGCACCGAGCGGCTCGAGGCCGACGCCGTCCTCCTCGCGACGGGTGCGGCACCTCGCGTGCTACCGAGCGCCCAGCCGGACGGCGAGCGGATCCTCACCTGGGAGCAGGTCTACGACCTCACCGAGGTGCCGTCGGAGCTGATCGTGGTCGGCTCGGGCGTCACGGGCGCGGAGTTCGCCAGCGCCTACCAGGCGCTCGGGATCCCGGTCACCCTGGTCTCCTCGCGGGACCGGGTGCTCCCCGGGGAGGACGCCGAGGCGGCCCAGGTGCTCGAGGACGTGCTGACGCGTCGCGGCATGAACGTGCTCTCCCGGTCGCGGATGGAGTCGGTGACCCGTGACGGCGACACCGTCACGGTCCGGCTGACCGACGGCCGGGAGGTGCAGGGGTCGCACTGCATCCTCGCGCTCGGCTCGATCCCCAACACCGCCGACCTGGGCCTCGAGGACGCCGGGGTGATCACCGACGACGGCGGCTTCATCAAGGTCGACCGGGTCTCCCGTACGTCGGCACGCGGTGTCTACGCCGCCGGCGACTGCACCGGCGTGCTGATGCTCGCCTCGGTCGCGGCGATGCAGGGCCGGATCGCGATGTGGCACTTCCTGGGCGACGCGGTCGCCCCGCTCGACCTCAAGCAGGTCTCCTCCAACGTCTTCACCTCACCCGAGATCGCCACGGTCGGGTGGTCCGAGCAGGCGATCACGACCGGCGAGATCGACGCCGAGATCGTGATGCTGCCGTTGAGCGGCAACCCGCGCGCCAAGATGCAGGGCGTCCACGACGGCTTCGTCAAGCTCTTCTGCCGCCCCGGCACCCGGATCGTCGTCGGCGGCGTCGTGGTCGGTCCGCGGGCCAGCGAGCTGATCCATCCGGTCTCGCTCGCGGTGGCCGAGTCGCTCACCGCCGACCAGCTCGCCCAGGCCTTCACCGTCTATCCGTCGATGAGCGGCTCGGTCGCCGAGGCGGCCCGGAGGCTGCACCGCGCCTGACCCGACGGTGGTCGAGGTGCGAAGGCCGCCAGGGCCTGAGCCTCGAAACCATCGTCGGGAACCTGGTGGCTTCGAGGCTCGCAAGCTCGCACCTCAACCACCGTGGCCCGTCGGGATCCTGGTGGCTTCGAGGCTTGCAAGCTCGCACCTCAACCACCGTGATGCCCTAGCGCCAGGCGCGGGTCCGGTCCGGCT
>CAZJDU010000032.1:0-15254 GCA_964544855.1 uncultured Nocardioides sp. | reverse complement strand
GCTCGCACCTCAACCACCGTGATGCCCTAGCGCCAGGCGCGGGTCCGGTCCGGCTCGACCTCGGGGGAGCGGCTGCTCTCCCAGACCCGCCGCCACGTGGCGACGTCGGGGCCTGAGGGGTCGGGTGTCGTGTCGGTGACGGCCCGCCGGAGCGCGGCGTACCAGTCGGTGCGGTCCTCGTCGAGCAGCCGGCCGACCGCATCCCGGATCCGCGGAGCGAAGGTCCGCACCGACTCGCCCTCCCCGGGCACGAGCGGCTCGCCGAAGCGGATCGTCAGCTGCCGCCGGCCCCGTCCGGGCCACGATGCGCCGCGGGGCATCGCGGCGAACGTGCCGCGGTGGGCCACGGGGACGACCGGCACGCCGTGCTCGATCGCGAGGTGCGCCGCGCCCATCCGGAAGCCGCCGGTCCAGCCGTCGCGGGAGCGTGTGCCCTCGGGGAAGATCAGCAGGCTCCAGCCGTCGGCGAGCACCTCACCGGGCGTGGTGGCGAGCGCCCCGCCGCGACGGTCGATCGGCAGCGTGTTGAAGAGCAGCGACGAGCCCACCGCGCGCCACCAGGTGTCGAAGAAGTAGTCCGCGGCGGCCGCCACCGCCGTACGCCGCCGCCACTGCGCGGGCAGCGACATCAGCACCAGCGGGGTGTCCAGGTGGGAGGAGTGGTTGGCCGCGAAGATGACCGGACCGGTGAGCCGGGTGAAGACGTCGAGTCCCTCGGCCCGGGTGCGCACCTGCGAGCGGAAGACCGGTTCGAGGCCACCCTTCTGCATCGCCTCTCGCGCCACGGTCGCCGCTCGGGTGCGGGACCAGTCGTTGGTGCGTGTGCCGTTGGAGGCGGGCAGCACGAAGGGCTCCGCGGAGCGGGGCACCTGAGGTCGACGGCCCCAGCGCCAGCCACGGCGCACCCGGTCGACGTCCCGGACGGTGTCGGCGAAGAAGCCCATGCTGCCCTCCTGCCCTCAGCGCACGTCCGCCAGCAGGTGCGGCGGGTTGTGCAGATAGCTGATCGACGGCGAGCCTCCCACGGTCGAGGAGGCGATCTCGAGCGCGTCGCGCAGCGTGGAGGCCGCCCGGAAGCCCAGCCGGCGGGCGACCTTCGGGTCCGCGCCCACCCAGATCACGTCGCCGAGATGGTCCATGGCGTGGGCCGCCCAGTACCACATGTAGAACGGGTGCACGCCGTGGTAGGCGTGCGAGGTGCGGTAGAGGTGGGTGTACCACGGGTCGGTCGCGAACTGCTGCTCGTACTTCTCACCGACCACCGCCGGGTCGGTGGACTCGGCCAGCACCTCCTCGTAGAAGTCGACGTACGACGGGTGGTGCAGCGTGTTGAAGCCCTCGTCGAGCGGGTGGTAGAGGATCGCCACGCCGCCCTCGCGCACGACCGGCCGACCGAGGTAGGAGTTGAAGTAGTAGCCCAGCCCCATGCAGGTGGCGAGGATCGGGTTCATCGAGCTGTTGACGTTGTAGGGCCCGAGGTAGGGGACTCCCATCACCAGCACGTCGGACTGCCCGGGCACCTCGACCCGCTGCTGCTGGTGGACCTTGGTCAGGGTCCGCTCGTGGACCGCCTCGACCTCGCCGGCGTTGATGCCGGTCAGACCGTAGGCCGACCGCATCCCGTGGAACATCGAGTGGCGCAGCTTCTGCGGCGCGAGCGCGAGCCCGCGGCGCAGGCCGAGCATCGCGGCCTGGTCCTTGATCGACCACTCCCACTCGCGCTTCATCAGGAACTCGTACGGCGCGGGGAAGACGTTGTTGTCCAGTGTGGTCTCGATCTGGAAGACCTTCACGTGCTGCTGGATCAGCCGGCCCATCCGCCAGGCCGAGTGGTGCATGGCCGAGTGGTGGCGGTCCATGAACGAGCGTGAGTGCACCATCGTCCGGGCGTTGTGGTGGTGGCGCAGCGAGTTGTACGACGCGAGCCCGATGCCGACCGACTTGTGACCGCCGTCCATGGCGACCAGGTTGACGTTGACGTAGACGAGCAGGTCGGACTCGGCCGCCCGCTTGCTGATCTCGACGTCCTCGCCCTTGTCGGTCACACCGAGGTGGGCGAGGTTGGCCCGGTCCTCGGCGTCGAAGTTGTAGAGCGCGCCCTGCGGGAAGAACGACCGGAACACCCGCTCGCCGACGATGTGGCGGATCTCCTCGGCGGTCATCCGCCGGTGCAGCGCGTTGGCCGCCACCAGCTCGACGTCGTCGACACCGGCCCGGGCGGCCAGCTCCAGCACCTGCTCGATGATCCGGCCGCGGATGTCCGGCGCGGCCATGGACGGCAGCGGCAGGGAGAGGTCGTCGAACGCGATGGTGAGCCGCATCCCGGGCCGCAGCAGCTCCGGGAGCGGCTCGGAGTCCACCGGGTGCAGCAGCGCGTCGCGGATCGCCCCGGTCACGTCGGGCACCGCGGCGATCGGCTCCGGCGGGTAGACCACCCGGGTGCCGAGGGGGAACTCCTCGAGCCGGACGCCCAGCCCCTCGTGGACCAGCAGCGGCGGCGTACGGTCGTCGACCTCGAGGACGAAGCCGGGACGTGTCATGCGGAGACTCCTCGGTCAGAGCGGGGATGGAAGGCGACCTTCACCGTGCCGAGGCGGCCGGCGGAGTGGGCGTGGTCGAGGGCCTCCCGCCAGCGGTGCAGCGGGTAGGGCGTGACGGTCTTGGCCAGTCGGGCGAGCGCGTCCTGGCCGACGAGCCCGAGGGCACGGGCGAAGGCGTCGTCGTCGCGGGCCGAGGCGTAGCTGCCGACCACCTCGAGCTCGCGGAACCACGCGGCCGACAGGTCGGCCTTCGCCGGCATGCCGGACAGCACGACGCGCCCGCCCGCCCGGGTCGCGTGCAGGCAGGTCTCCAGCGAGCCGGTGGAGCCGACCGCGTCGATCGCGAGGTCCACCCCGCCGAGGAGGTAGGGCGCGGAGAACTCCGGTTGCAGCTGGAAGGCGCCGGTCGCGCGGCGGACCCGGCGCAGCACCTCGTCGGGGGAGACGACCTCGGTCGCGCCGAGCTCGAGCGCCCACTCCCGCTGGTGCGGATGCTTGGCGACCACCAGGATCTCGCCGGCCTGGGTGAGCTCGCGCAGCGCGTGGGTGACCAGCAGCCCGACGATCCCGGCGCCGGAGACCAGGACCCGGTCGCCGGGCCGCACCGATGCCCGCGCCGCCGTGCGGATCGCGCAGGCGATCGGCTCGACCAGCAGCGTCTGCTCGTCCGTGAGGCTCTCGGGCACGGGGTGCAGCTGGGAGCGGTGGGCGGTGAGCTGCTCGCCCCAGCCGCCGCCGGTGTCGTGACAGAAGCCGGTCTGCAGCCCGGCCGAGACGTCGCCGACGGTGACCCGGGAGCAGCGGTTGGTCGCGCCCTCGGCGCAGGCCTCGCACGGCTCGACGCCGCGTGCTGCGCACGCCAGCACCGGGTCGACCACCACCCGCGTGCCGGCCCGCAGGTCGTCGCAGTCGTCGAGCAGCTCGGCGACGATCTCGTGGCCGGGCACGAACGGCAGCGACACCACGGAGCTGAAGTAGAGCGAGGTGCGCCCGGAGAGCATGCCGAGGTCGGAGCCGCAGATGCCGGCGAGCCGGACCCGCAGCCGCGCCCAGCCGGGCCGGTCCACCCGCGGCGGATCCAGGGTGACCAGCCGCAGCGGCGCTGCCACGCCGGTGAGCAGCATCGGGATCCGGCCGCCGGCCGCCTTGCCGATCATCGTCTTCGGGACGCTGCGGAACATCTCCAGTGCGAGCACGCTCATCGCCTCCCGACGGGATCGAGGGTCCGGCGCGACGCGGTGGCGGACTCCCACTCGACGATGTTCCAGTGCTTGCGCCGGGCGTGGCGCGAGAGCGCGACGTCCGGGCTCACCGCGACCGGATGGCCGACCGCGGCGAGCAGCGGCAGGTCGGAGTAGGAGTCGGCGTAGGCGAAGGACGCCGACGCGTCGATGCCGTGGCGGCGGCAGTAGTCGCCGACGAACGCACCACGGGTCTCGCCGACCAGCGGCGAGGCGACCAGATGGCCGGTGCAGCGACCGTGCTCGTCGACGGCGAGGTCGGCCGCCTCCACGTGGTCGAAGAGCGGGGCCAGCGGCCGGGTGAGCGGCCGCACCGCTCCCGTGATGAGCACGCAGGTGTGCCCGGCGTCGCGGTGCTGCCGGATCCGGCGTACGGCGTCCGGGGCCAGCCGCTCGAGGATGTACGGCGCCAGCTGCTCGTCGACGATGGTGTCGAGCGTGGCCAGCCGGGCGCCGGCGTACTCCTGGTAGACGCTGCGCAGGAAGCCGCCGCGGTCCTGCCGCTCGGCCCACAGCAGCCCGGGCACCCGGGTGGCCATCCGGGCGGCCTCGGCCAGCTTGCGTCCCGGAGAGAGCTCGGCCAGCCGCAGCCAGAGGTAGGTCTCGATCACGTTGGAGGACATCAGCGTGCCGTCCATGTCGAAGAACGCCGCGACGCCGGTGGGCCCGGGGGGCTCCGCCGCGGACGCCGGCCGGGGCTCCAGCACCGCCAGCCGAGCCGGGTCGCGGGGCGCCCGCCGGGAGCGGAGCCGGTCGAAGTCGCGCACCGGCTGGGTGACGGCGGGGACGTGCACGTCGTGGAGGTAGTGGTGCCAGTCGATGGTGGCGGTGTCGAAGCCGAAGGTCTCACGGTCCGCCGGGTCGAGCGCCTCGAAGAGAGCGAGGGTGCGGCTGTCGTCGAACCGGATGTCGGCCTGGGCGTACTCCTCGTAGAGGTCGAGGTAGCGGCGCAGCGTCGACAACCGGCGCCCCTGCCGGTCGAGCCGGTGTGCCCAGTCGCGCACCCGGCCGCTGCGCGGCGCCAGCCCGAGCAGCCGCTCCGCCGTGCGGTGCGCCCACTCGCCGGTGCTCATCAGCCGCTCCACCGCGGCCGGCCCCGGCCAGGTCCACTCCGGCAGTCGGGTGGCGCCGCGGTTGCCGCCGGTGAAGGGGTGGGCGAGGAAGTACTCCCGGACGTACTCGTAGACCATGCCGAAGGTCACCGGGTTGCGGTGGCCCGAGGACAGGTGGAAGTACGCCGGCTCGCCCGGGTCCGGCGGCGCGGCGAGGCAGGCCACGATCGCGGCCACCACGTGGTCGACCGGGACGATGTCGATGGTGGTGTCGGAGGCGCCCGGAAAGACCGGGAGCTCACCGCGGCCGTAGGCCAGGATCAGCGGCTCGGCCATCTTGAAGCCCTCGATCCACCCCGGGAAGGGACGCTCGAGGGCGGACTCGATGATGCTCGGCCGGAAGATCGTGACCCGGCGTCCGTCGGCCGAGCCCCCGGCGTACCCCTCGACCGCGCGCTCGGCGAGCGCCTTGGTGAAGGTGTAGCAGTCGGTCCAGCCGAGGCTGCGGGCGCGCTCGGTGCCGAGTCGGACCAGCTCCTCGCGGACCCACTCCTTGCGCGCGGTCTCGGTCGCCTCGGCGGCGGTGACCAGGCCTGCGCGGCCGTGCTCGCGCTCGGCCCTGCGGCGGTAGCGCTCGAGCAGCTCGGGGCTGCGGGAGCGCACCTCGACGTCGGCGGTGCGGCCGAGCCCCCAGGCCAGCTCGGCCTCGAGGTCGACGGTGTGCTCGAGGGAGGCCTCGGGGATCGGGCCGCGACGGCGCCCGGAGACGTACGCCGTCGAGACGTGCAGGTAGTGGATGTCCCGGCCGCCGGCGCCCGATGCCTCCTCGACCCGGGCGAGCAGGGCCCGGGTGCCGACCACGTTCGTGCGGAACGCCTCGTCCACCGGCGGGTCGAACGAGACGTCGCCGGCGCAGTGGGCCACCGCGTCCAGGTCGGTGGGCAGCGCCGGCGGGTCGGAGAGGTCGCCGGCGAGGACGTCGAGCCGGTCGGCGAGCAGCGCGTCGACGCCGCCGGCCGCGGCGACGACGTCGGCGAAGATCGGCTTCTCCAGCAGCTTCGCCACCCGCGCGGTGGCCGGTGCCGACCCGCGTGGTCGCACCAGCACGGTGACCCGGACCCCGGGGGCCTCGCTCAGCAGCAGGTGGAGCAGCGCCTCGCCCACGAAGCCGGTGACGCCCGTGAGCAGCACGTGCTGCCCGGAGAGCCGGTCCCGGATCGGCGTGGTCTCCTGTCGTACAGCCACGCGCATACCGTAGGGCACGGCCCCGACGGCCCGGCAGGGCAGATGGGCCCGTGTGGCACGATCGGGAGCGTGATCGACGACGTCGTGCACCCGCCCGGCGGTGCCGATCTCCGGCTGGACCACGGTCGGCGGGCCCGCACCGGGATCGCGGAGGCGGTCTATGCCCCCGGCAAGACGCCGCGGCAGTGCGCGGATGCGGTGGCCGGGCTGCTCGACGGCTCGCCCTCGGGTCCGGTGCTGCTGACCCGGGCCGACGCCGCCCAGGCCGCCGCCGTGGTGGCTCGCAGGCCCGGCCCTCGCGAGGTGGCGGCGGGGGAGAGCACCACCGGTGAGGAGCTGCGCACCCTGATCTGGCGCGCCGAGCCGCCGCGCTCGGGCACCGTGCTGGCGCTGACCGCCGGCACCGGTGACCTGCCCGTCGCGCGCGAGGCGGTGGCCGTGCTCGCGGCGTACGGCGTGGACACCTCGCTGGTGGCCGACGTCGGTGTCGCCGGCCTGCACCGGGTGACCGCGCAGCGCGCGGCGATCGAGGCCGCCGACCTGCTGCTGGTCGTCGCCGGCATGGAGGGCGCGCTGCCGAGCGTGGTCGCCGGGCTGACCCGCGCGCCGGTGATCGCCGTGCCGACCAGCACGGGGTACGGCGCGGGGCTGGAGGGCGTGACCGCCCTGCTCTCGATGCTCGCCTCGTGCAGCCCGGGCATCACCGTCGTGGGGATCGACAACGGCTTCGGCGCCGGCTGCGCCGCGATCCGGATCCTCAACCAGGGGGCTCGCGCATGACCGACCCAGCAGGCGCCCCGGGCCTCGAGGCGCGGCTCGCCGACCTCGACCGCCGGCTGCGCGGGCTCGACTCCGTCCTGGTGGCGTTCTCGGGCGGCGCGGACTCCGCCTTCCTGCTGGCGGCCGCCGCCCGTGCCCTCGGACCGGCGCGCGTCGTCGCGGGCACCGCGGTGAGCCCAGCGCTCCCCGGCACCGAGCTGGACGGCGCTCGCGACTTCGCGGCCGGCCTCGGCGTCGCCCACCACACACCCCGCACCGACGAGATGAGCCGGCCCGGCTACGCCGCCAACGGCCGCGACCGCTGCTTCCACTGCAAGGCGGAGCTGCTCGACGTGCTGACGCCGCTCGCCGCGTCGCTCGACGTCCGTGCGGTCGCGACGGGGACCAACGCCGACGACGTGCGTGACCGCTTCCGCCCCGGCATCCGCGCCGCGGAGCAGGCCGGCGCGGTCACGCCGCTGGCCGACGCCGGGCTGACCAAGGCCGAGGTGCGGGAGGCGTCGCGGGCCTGGGGGCTGGTGACCGCCGACAAGCCGGCCGCCGCCTGCCTGTCGAGTCGCGTGGCCTACGGCCTGGAGATCACCCCGGTCCGGCTCGGGCGGATCGAGCGCGCCGAGCGCGACCTGCGGGGCGCGCTGCACGAGGCGGGCCTGCCGGTGCGTGACCTGCGGGTGCGCGACCACGGTGACCGGGCGCGGGTGGAGGTCGACCGCTCGCTCGTCGCCGAGCTGCAGGCGCGTCCGGAGCTGCTCGCCGCGGTGGCCGACTTCGATGTCGTGGACGTCGACCCCGACGGCTTCCGCTCCGGCTCGATGAACGAGCGCGGCCGGTCCGCGTCGTGAGCCGCGTCGGCTGGCTCGACGCCGCCAGCGGCCTCAGCGGCGACATGCTGCTCGGTGCTTGTGTGGACGCAGGCGTCCCGGTCGAGGTGCCGCAGTCGGCGATCGACCGGCTCGGCCTCCCGGAGCAGGTCACCCTCCGGGTCGACGAGGTACGGCGCGGGGGGCTGCGGGCCTCGCACGTGCGCGTCGACGCCCCGCCGGGGCGGCACCGACGCACCCTGCCCGACGTGCTGGCCCTGCTGGAGCCGCTCGATCCGCCCGTGCGCGAGCGGGCGACCGCGGTCTTCACCGCCCTGGCCGACGCCGAGGCGCGGGTGCACGGCGTCGACGCCGCCGAGGTGCACTTCCACGAGGTCGGCGCCCTCGACGCCATCGCCGATGTCGTCGGTGTGGTCGCCGCTCTGCGGTCGCTGGAGCTCGACCGCCTCGTCTGCAGCCCGGTCGCGCTCGGCGGCGGCCGGGCGCGCACCGAGCACGGACTGATCCCGGTGCCCGGGCCCGCGGTCACCGAGCTGCTGCGACGGCACGCTGCGCCGGCGTACGGCGGACCGGTCGAGCAGGAGCTGGCGACGCCGACCGGCGTCGCACTGGCGGTCACGCTCGCCGACGGCTTCGGGCCGATGCCCGCGCTCGCGCCCGAGCGGGTCGGCACCGGCGCCGGGAGCCGCGACCACGGCGAGGTCCCCAACGTGCTGCGCCTGGTCGTCGGCGACGCTCTCGCCGCCGACACGGCCGCGACGGAGGCGGCCGTCGTGCTCGAGGCCAATGTCGACGACCTCGACCCGCGGCTGTGGCCCGGCGTGCTCGCCGCGCTCCTGGACGCCGGCGCCGACGACGCCTGGCTCACGCCGATCGTGATGAAGAAGGGGCGCCCCGCCCACACGGTCTCGGTGCTGTGCCCTCCCGGGGCGGCGGACGGGCTGGGGCGGGTGCTGCTCGCCCACACCAGCTCGATCGGCCTGCGCCACCACCCGGCGACGAAGCGGCCACTGCCGCGGGAGATCACGACCGTCGACGTCGCCGGGGCGTCGGTGCGGGTCAAGGTCGCGCGGCTCGACGGTGTCGTGGTGAACGTCAGCCCGGAGTACGACGACGTCGCCCGGGTGGCGACCGAGCAGGGCGTCCCGGAGAAGCTGGTGCTCGCCGAGGCGGTCCGCGCCGCCGCCGACCTGTGGCAGCACGGTGGGTGAGCGACGGTGCGCTGGTGTCGAGGCTCGTCGCCGGCGCTCCTCGCACCTCGACCACGTCGGGTCGCACCCCTCGACGACGGTCGGGCGGGTGGCCGTCACCGCCAATGACACAATGCGCCCATGCGCGTGCACCTCGGCTGCGACCACGCTGGCCTCGAGCTCAAGGACCACCTCATCGCCTGGCTCACCGAGCACGGCTACGAGCCGGTCGACCACGGCCCGTTCCGCTACGACGCCGTGGACGACTACCCGGTCTTCTGCCTGCGCGCGGCCGAGGGCGTGGCGCGCGACCGTGCCGACGGGCTCGACAGCCTCGGCGTCGTGATCGGCGGCTCGGGCAACGGCGAGCAGATGGCGGCCAACAAGGTCACGGGCATCCGTGCGGCGCTCGTCTGGTCGGAGGAGACCGCCACGCTGGCCCGGGAGCACAACGACGCCTGGGTGATCGCGGTCGGCGGCCGGATGCACCCGATCGACGAGATGACCCGGCTGGTGGAGGTCTTCCTGGCCACGCCGTTCCCCGGCGAGGAGCGCCATGTGCGCCGGATCGGCCAGCTCACGTCGTACGAGAACGGTGAGGGCCTGCCCCCGCTGCCGTCGTCCGCGCTGGACTCCGGTCCTGATGCCTGAGGGGCACACCCTCCACCGCCTCGCCGCGCAGGTCTCCGACGTGTTCGGCGGCAGCCGGGTGCGGGTCGCCAGCCCGCAGGGACGGTTCGCCGACGCCGCCGCGCTGCTCGACGGCAGCGTGCTGGCCGGTGCCGAGACCTGGGGCAAGCACCTCTTCGTCTCCTTCGACTCCGTCCCCGAGGCAGGGGACGCCGGGGCCGAGTCCCCGTGCGTCCACGTGCACCTGGGGCTCTACGGCGACTTCGCCATCCACGACCGGGTCGCCGAGGTACCGCCCCCCGTGGGCCAGGTGCGGCTGCGGCTGGTCCGTGCCGACGCGACGGCCTACGGCGACCTCCGCGGCGCCACCACCTGCGCGCTGGTCACCCCGGCCGAGCGCGACGCGATCGTCGAGCGCACCGGGCCGGACCCGCTCCGGCCCGACGCCGAGCCGGAGCGTGCGTGGGCGCGGATCAGCCGCAGCGGCGCACCGATCGGCACGCTGCTGATGGACCAGTCGGTCCTCGCAGGTGTCGGCAACGTCTACCGTGCCGAGCTGCTCTTCCGGCACCGGATCCATCCGCTGCGGCCCGGCAGGACGCTGCGCCGTGGCCAGTGGGACGCGATGTGGGCCGACCTGGCCGCGCTGATGACCGAGGGACGCCGCACCGGTCGGATCGACACCGTGCGCGCCGCGCACACGCCGGAGGCGATGGCACGGGCGCCGCGGGTGGACGACCACGGCGGCGAGGTCTACGTCTATCGGCGCGCTGGCCAGCCCTGTCACGTCTGCGGCCGTCCGGTGCGCACGGAGGTGCTCGGGGGGCGCAACCTGTTCTGGTGCCCCCGCTGTCAGCCGACGTTCCGCTCCCGTGCCGGACGATCCCGCGCGACGGCGGGGGCGCGCTCGTGATCGACAACGTCGTCCCGGCGCTGCCGGGTCCCTGGGAGGTCGAGTCGGCGCTCGCCGCCGCCGGTGGCGCCGATGTCGGGGGCGACTTCGTCCTGGGAGGAACCCGGGCCGACGGCACCGTGGACCTGGTCGTGGTGGACGTCGCGGGGCGCGGCGAGCACGCCTGCGCGCTCGCCCACGAGCTCCATGCGCTGATGCAGGACACCCTCGCCCGGCACCCGGCCGCCGACTTCCTCCCGCTCGTCAACGCCGAGCTCACGGCACGCGACTGGGGCGAGGGCTTCGCCACCGCCGCCCATGTGGCGCTGGACCCTGTGTCCGGCCGGTTCCAGGTCCGCAACGCCGGCCACCCGGCCCCGGCCCACCGCGTCGACGGCGACTGGCGCCGGGTGGGCGGTGAGGGAGCGGTCCTGGGAGTGCTGGCCGAGGCGCCGTACGTCGCCCACAGCGGCCGCCTCGACCCCGGGGAGGCGCTCCTGCTCTACACCGACGGCCTGGTCGAGGTGCCCGGACGCGACATCGACCGTGGCATCGACCGGCTGCTCGCCGCGGCCGAGCAGCTGGGGGCGGTGACCTACGCCGGCCTCTGCGACCGGCTGCTCGCCGAGGTCGGCACCCCGGAGGACGATCGCGCGGCGCTCGTCGTCTACCGGGCCTGAGGAGCGGCGGCGGTTGGGGCGGGCAAGCGTGCGTGTGGCACCATGGGCCTGCTCACGGAGCCAGCCGCGGGGCCTGTGCCGGGCCGCGGGGACGGCGCTCGTGCGTGTGCGGATGTAGCTCAATGGTAGAGCCTCAGTCTTCCAAACTGATTACGCGGGTTCGATTCCCGTCATCCGCTCTCAGACAGCCGCCCGGCCGCCCGGTCGGCCGTTTGGCGGGGCGTAGCGTAGTGGCTAGCGCGCCTGCTTTGGGAGCAGGAGATCGCAGGTTCGAGTCCTGTCGCCCCGACGCATTCCGAGCAACCCCATCGAAGGAGAACGACCTGTGAAGAGCGCCGTGGAGTCCTTGAGCCCGACCCGGGCCAAGCTGACCGTCGAGGTGCCCTTCGAGGAGCTCAAGCCGAGCCTCGACGCGGCGTACCAGAAGATCGCGCAGCAGATCAACGTCCCGGGCTTCCGCCGCGGCAAGGTGCCGCCGCAGATCATCGACCGCCAGATCGGCCGGGGGCCGGTGCTGGACGAGGCGGTCAACGAGGTGGTGCCGAAGGCCTACATCGAGGCACTGCAGGAGAACGAGCTCACGCCGCTCGCGCAGCCCGAGCTGGAGATCACCAAGCTCGAGGACAACGAGCTGCTGGAGTTCGTCGCCGAGGTCGACATCAAGCCCGAGATCACCGTGCCCGACACCAGTGGGCTGGAGGCGAGTGTCGACGACCTCGAGGTCACCGACGAGGACGTCACCGAGCAGATCGAGGCGATGCGGGAGCGGTTCGCCACGCTGATCGACGTGGAGCGTCCGGCCGCCGACGGCGACTTCGTCGTGATCGACATGAAGGCCACCCAGGACGGCGAGGTCGTCGAGGGTGCCGACATCACCGGGTTCTCCTACCAGGTGGGTCGCGGCGGCATGATCGAGGGTCTCGACGAGGCGCTCGTCGGGATGAGCGCCGGCGAGGACAAGACCTTCACCTCCCAGCTCGCCGGTGGCGACCTGGTCGGCCAGGACGTCGAGATCCTGATCACCGTGTCCCAGGTGCAGGAGCAGGAGCTCCCCGAGCTCGACGACGACTTCGCCGAGACGGCCTCCGAGTTCGAGACGATGGACGAGCTCACGGCCGACGTGCGCGAGCGGCTCACCCGCGGCAAGCGGCTCGA
The DNA here is from genome assembly GCA_964544855.1 of uncultured Nocardioides sp. GTDB lineage: Bacteria > Actinomycetota > Actinomycetes > Propionibacteriales > Nocardioidaceae > Nocardioides. Next base: position 3,028 of record CAZJDU010000032.1, on the reverse strand, counting down.
GCAGGCCGCCGCCGCGCGCGACGCGGTGCTCGAGGCGCTGCTCGACAAGGTCGAGATCCCGCTGCCCGAGGGCATCGTCACCGAGGAGCTCGACTCCCGCCGCCAGGGCATCGAGCAGCAGCTCGCCATGGCCGGCATGACGATGGAGAAGTACCTCGAGGACGAGGGCCAGACCATCGAGGAGTTCGAGGCCGACCTCGAGCGCCGGGTGCGCGACGCCGTCGCCGCACAGTTCGTCCTCGACGAGATCGCCGAGTCCGACGAGATCGGCGTCGAGCAGCAGGAGCTCTCCGAGCACCTGGTCCGCCGGGCCCAGCAGTCCGGTCAGGACCCGCAGGAGTTCGTCAACCACATGCTCGAGCACAACCACATGCCCGAGATGATCGCCGAGATCCGCCGGGGCAAGGCGCTGGCCACCCTGGTCGAGGGCGCGACGGTCACCGACGCCTCCGGCAACGTGCTGGACCTGAAGAACCTCCAGCCCGACGGCACCATCGGCGAGCCCGCCGCGGAGTCGGCGGCCGAGGGGGAGGACCTGGCGGAGGTCGCCGTCCCCGTCGACGACGACGTCGCCGAGGTGTCGGTCGACACCGACACCGACGAGACCGAGGAGAAGCCCGCCGAGGGCTGAGCCGCCAGCGGGCTCCTCCTGATCGAGCCGCCCCGGGCACGTCCCGGGGTGGCTCGTGTCGTCCGGGGCAGCGACGATCGGGCATCGATGTCCCCCTTTCGGGCAGATCTCCCGCGTCCGCGACCCACGGATGTCGATCTCTGGTTGGCTGGCCGGATGTCACGACGGACGACCTCTTCTGCTGCGCGCTGGCGGACCCGAGCCGGCGCGGTCCTCGCGATCGGTGCACTGCTGACGACCGCCGGATGTGGCGCCGACCGACTGGTCGAGGAGGCCACCGAGCGTGGCGTCGAGGAGCTCGCCGAGGCCGAGGGCAACGGCAGCGCCGACGTCGACCTCGACCTGGAGGACGGCGAGGTGAGCGTGAGCGGCGACGGCGGCAGCTTCTCGATGGGCGGCGACCTGCCGGAGAGCTTCCCGGCCGACCGGGTGCCGCTCATCGACGGCGAGCTGCTGACGGCGGTCGAGGTGGACGACGCCTCCACCCGCGGGTGGGCGGTGACGATCCGCTCGACGGACGCCGACGCCTTCGAGCAGGCCCGGGACCGGCTGCTCGACGCCGGGTTCGCGCCGCGGGCGGACGCGCCGGGAGCAACGTCGGGCGCCGATGCCTACGTGATGCTGGTCGCCGACGGCTACCAGGTGATCCTCGCGGGTGCGGGTGACCAGGGCGTCGTGGCCTACACCGTCAACGCGCTGGACGGTGCCTCCGGAGGGTGACGGGGCCGCACCGCCGCCCGGGATTGTCGGTGTACGAGTGTTCACCGGATCGCTAGGGTGGTCGGGTGAGCACGGCGTTCGACACCCCACCCGGCGGGACGGTGCTGGATGCACTCTCGCTCCTGACCGCGACGGCCGACGACCTGCTGCTCGCGGCGACCCGTGACACCCACCGGGCCGTGGCGGACCGGGTGCACGGCCTCGTCCGGCACGGAGTGGGGCCGGTCGCGCGGCCGGCTGCGCTGGTGCACCAGGGCATCGCCGCCGGCGTCTACGGCGTCATCGGGGCGGCGCTGCGGGGCAGCACCGGCGTGCTCGACCGGATCGCCGCCACGGGCTGCGGGCCGCACCTCGAGGACGACCCTCGCGGCCGCTTCCTCACGGCCGCGGTCAACGGCCTGATCGGTGACCAGCTGCTGCGCGAGCGCCCGCAGCTGGCCATCCCGCTCGCGGTGCGGCACGAGGGCCGCGACGTCGACCCGGGTCCTGAGGGCCTCACTGCGGCGTTCCCGGCGGCCACCGGGCGGCTGGCGATCTTCCTGCACGGGCTCTGCGAGGACGAGTCGGCCTGGCGGCTGCACCGCGACCGCATCGGGACGACGTACGGCGAGGCGCTGGCCGCGCGGGGCTGGACGCCGCTGCCGCTGCGGGCCAACACCGGCCTGCCGGTCCGCGAGAACGGTGCGGCGCTCGCCTCGCTGCTGCAGCAGGTGGTCGACGCCTGGCCGGTCCCGGTGGAGCGGATGGCGCTCGTCGGTCACTCCATGGGCGGGCTGGTGCTGCGCGCCGCCACCGCGGTGGTCGCCGGCGGAGGCGGTCCGTCGCCGTGGGCCCAGCAGGTCACCGACGTGGTCACGCTCGGCACGCCGCACCGTGGCGCGACCCTCGCCGTCGGCGCCGGGCGCGGCAGCGAGCTGCTGGCCCGCGCGCCCGAGACCGCAGCCCTCGGCAGGGTCCTGGACCGACGCTCGGCCGGGATCCGCGACCTCGTCCACGGTCTCGGCGACGAGGTGGCGCCACTGCCGCACGCGCGCTATCGGCTGGTCTCGGCGAGCGTCACCGGCTCGGCCCGGCACCCGATCGGCCGCCTCGCGGGCGACCTCCTGGTGCAGCCCGCGTCCGCGACCGGTCGCGACACACGTGGCCGCGAGCTCTTCCCGGGCGCGACGACGCTGCACGTCGACGGCACCGACCACTTCGGCCTGCTGAACCATCCCGAGGTGCACGCGGCGCTGCGCCGCTGGCTGGCGTGATCCGCGGTCAGCCCACCAGCAGGGCGGTGGCGCCGACGGTCGGACCCTCGTCCCGATCGAGAGGGGAGGCGCGTCGCAGCCACGGCCGGAGCAGCAGAGTGAGTCCGCTGTCGGCGAACAGGGGGTGAGAACGCGTGGTTTCGGAGCGGGTGCCGGATAGTGTCGGCCCCGTGACTCAGAATCCCACCGGCCCCCAGCTCAACGGGGTCTCGCCCGGGCTCAACGCACTCGACGACCACATCTACCAGCGGCTGCTGCGGGAGCGGATCGTCTTCCTCGGGTCCGAGGTGCGCGACCAGAACGCGAACGCCATCTGCGCCCAGCTGCTGCTGCTCTCGGCGGAGGACCCCGACGCGGACATCTTCCTGCACATCAACAGCCCCGGTGGCTCCGTCGACGCCGGCATGGCGATCTACGACACGAT
>CAZJDU010000031.1:4187-32213 GCA_964544855.1 uncultured Nocardioides sp. | reverse complement strand
GAGCCGCAAAAGCACGAGGCCCCCGCCAGTGGCGGGGGCCTCGTCGTTTCCCATCTCGATCGGGGGAGAGAAACAGGGGAGGAACCTAATCGAGATGGAGGTGCAGGGCGTTCGCCAGCCGCTGGGCGGCCTCGGAGATCCGGATCTCGGGCTTGCGGATCTCACGCGGGAACTCGTCGTAGTGGATGCTCGGGGCGGGCTGCATCGCCTGCTCGGCGGCGCGCTCGAGACGCGGGTCCGGGCGGACGGGAGCCGGGAGTGTGCGGTGCTCGGGGAGCCTCAGAGCACGACTCGCCGCCTCGCAGTCGGCCCGCAGCTGGGCCGGCGTCGAGAGCTCCTCGTACGGCGTCATGCCCGCCACGTTATTGGCTACCATCGGGTACACCTAGCCGTACCGAGCGGTAGGGTTGTGGCCTGGGCCACACCACCCGAACTTGGCTCAGCCGCTCAGATCGATATGGTGCAGTGCCATGCCCTCCCATCATTCTGGTTCCTTGTTGATCGCCGGTTCCGTCGCGACCGACCACCTGATGTCGTTCGACGGCAAGTTCGCCGACTCGCTGGTGGTGGAGCAGCTGGACAAGCTGTCCGTCTCCTTCCTGGTCGAGGACCTCGAGATCCGCCGCGGTGGCGTCGCGGCCAACATCAGCTTCGGGCTCGGCCGCCTCGGCCTCAGCCCCGTGCTCGTCGGGGCGGTCGGGGAGGACTTCGCCGACTACCGCTCCTGGCTCGAGCGCCACGGCGTCAACTGCGACCACGTCCACGTCTCCGACTCGCTGCACACCGCCCGTTTCGTCTGCACCACCGACACCACGATGGCCCAGTTCGCCAGCTTCTACCCGGGCGCGATGAGCGAGGCCCGCGAGCTCGAGCTCGCGCCGATCGTGGAGAAGGTCGGCGAGCCGCAGTACGTCCTCATCGGAGCCGACGACCCCGACGGGATGCTGCGCCACACCGAGGAGTGCCGCCAGCGCGGCTACCCGTTCATCGCCGACCCGAGCCAGCAGCTGGCCTTCAGCGACGGCGACCTGATCCGTCCGCTGGTCGACGGCGCCACCATCCTGCTGTCCAACGAGTACGAGTCGCACCTGATCACCGACAAGACCGGCTGGTCCGACGACGAGGTGCTCGACCGGGTCGGCATCCAGGTCACCACGCTCGGCAAGGACGGCGTTCGGATCACCCAGAAGGGCGAGCAGCCGATCGAGCTGCCGGCCGCCACGAACGTCGCGGCGATCGAGCCCACCGGCGTCGGTGACGCCTTCCGTGCCGGCTTCCTCGCGGCCACCGCGTGGGGCCTGTCGCTGGAGCGCGCGGCGCAGACCGGGTGCGTGCTCGCGGCCTATGTCGTCGAGACGGTCGGCACCCAGGAGTACGACTTCGACGCGGCGAAGTTCGCCGACCGGGTCCGTGAGTCCTACGGCAACGAGGCGGCCGAGGAGATCGGCGCCCACCTCAGCTGAGGCGTCGTACGACGTAGCGCGGGACCCCGTCGTCGGTGACCTCCTCACCGACGTACTCCTGGCCACGCATCCGGCACCACGCGGGCACGTCGTGCCGGGCGGCGGGGTCCCGCGCCACCACCGCGAGGCGCTGTCCGACGGCGACGTCGGGCAGCGCCTTCGCCAATTCGATGATCGGCCGCGGGCACGGCAGGTCGCGACAGTCGATCTCCCGCTCGCTCACAGCCCTGCCCCCGTCCGGATCTCGGCGACGCAGTCGGCCAGGGCGGCGCAGAAGTCCGCCACCTCGTCCGCGGTCGTGTCGCGGCGCAGCGAGACCCGCACGTTGCCGTGCGTGAGCGCCCCCATCGCCGCCAGCACGTGGCTCGGCTCGAGCGTCGACGCGGTGCAGGCCGAGCCGCTGGCCACCCCGAACCCGCGCCGGTCGAGCGCCGTGACGAGCTCGTCACCCGCGACGTAGAGGCACGAGAACGTCACCAGGTGGGGGAGTCGCCGATCGGGGTCCCCGACCACCTCGGTGTCCGGGATCGCGGCCGCGGCCTCGCGGATCCGCGCGACGAGCGCTCGCTGCCGCTCGGCGACCGCCTCGCGCTCGGCGAGCACGGCCTGCAGCGCCGCCGCGGCGGCGAGCGCGGCCGGGACGTTGTCGACGCCCGCGTCGAGGCCGTCGTCGCCGGGGAACGGGTTCGTCCAGCGGGCGGTGCGGCGCACGGCGAGCACGCCGACCCCCGGGGGGCCACCCCACTTGCGAGCGGAGGCGGCCAGCGCTGACCAGGTCGTGGGCAGCGGGAGGCGCCCGGCGGCGGCCGCGGCGTCGACGAGGAGCGGTACGTCGTCGGGCAGGTCCAGCTCGTCGACCGGCTGCACCGTGCCGACCTCCTGGTTCGCTGCCTGGAGCGCGACGACGCCGACGCCGCGGCCGCGGGCGGCCCGCTCGAGCGCGGGACCGTCGACCCTGCCGAGCCGGTCGACCGGCACCGCGATGTGCGCGGGGGAGGGCCGCCAGCTCGCCGCGTGGAGCACGGAGGAGTGCTCGACGGCCGAGTGCGCGACGCCGTCGCCGGTGTGCCGGGCAGCGAGCAGCCCGAGCACCCCGCGGTGCACGGCGTCACTGCCGGACGCCGCGAAGCCGACCTCCTCGGGGCGGCACCCGAGGCACTCGGCGAGCACGGCGCGGGCGTTGTCGAGCAGCAGCCGCGCGTCGCGGGCGTGTCGGTGCAGCCGGCGTGGATCGGCGAAGCCGCGGTCGAGCGCGGCGAGCAGCGTCTCGCGGGCGGCCGGGTGGAGCGGCTCGGCCGACGCGGTGTCCAGGTAGCCGGCGTGGCTGGGGGACACCGGTCCGGAGTCGGAGGTCACGCTACGAACATATCGGCCGACCCGGCGGCGTCGTCCGGTGCCGATTCCGCTAATGTTCCTCTCAGTTTGACCCATCGAGAGGAAGGCTCGTTCGTGGGCTTGAGGCACCGTGAGCGCACGGGTGGAAGCGCCCGGCGCAGGCAACTGCTCGCGCTCGCCGGATTCGTCGTACTCGCACTCGGCTTGAGCGCGTGCTCCGACGAGACCCAGGCGGGCCGTGTCGGCATGCCGCCGATCGTGACCGAGCAGGGACAGAGCATCCTCCACCTGTGGCAGGGCGCGTGGATCGCAGCGCTCGCGACCGGCGTGGTCGTGTGGGGGCTGATCATCGGGGCGGCGGTCTACTTCCGTCGGCGCCACGACGACGAGATCCCGGTGCAGACCCGCTACAACCTGCCGATCGAGATCTTCTACACCGTCTTCCCGATCGTGATGGTCGTGGTGTTCTTCTCCCACACCGTCTCGGTGCAGAACATCGCGCTCGAGCACGTGGACGACCCCGATGTCGAGGTGCTGGTCGTCGGCCAGAAGTGGTCGTGGACGTTCAACTACCCCGAGACCGGTCCGGCGGGTGAGAACCTCTTCGTCTCCGGCACGACCCCCTCCGAGGACGCCGGCGACCTCGACACCGCCGACCTGCCGACGCTGGTCATCCCGGTCGACCAGACCACGCAGTTCGACCTCTACAGCCCGGACGTCATCCACTCCTTCGGCATCCCGGCCTTCGCGATGCGGATGGACGTGGTCCCGGGCAACGACAACTCCTTCCAGGTCACCCCGACCGAGACCGGCCGCTACGAGGGCAAGTGCTACGAGCTCTGTGGCGCCTACCACTCGCGGATGTTGTTCTGGGTCGAGGTCGTGACCGAGGATGAGTACGAAGCCCACCTGGCCGACCTCGCCGCTGACCCGCAGCACGTGTCCGAGGAGCCGGTCGTCGGCGGCGACTACGCGGTCGACCAGAACTTCGGCGACGACGAGACCGAAGGAGAGCACGAGTGACCGCCACCGCGGACCGCTCCACCGAGGAGCTCACCACCCGCAAGCCGCTGGGCCAGCAGGTGGTGCGAGTGCTGACCACGACCGATCACAAGCTGATCGGCAACCTGTACTTCGTCACGTCGCTGGTCTGGTTCATGATCGGCGGCGTCATGGCGCTGGTGATCCGCTCGGAGCTCGCGTTCCCGGGCAGCCAGGTCGTCAACGACGAGCTGTACAACCAGATGTTCACGATGCACGGCACGATCATGCTGCTGCTGTTCGCGACGCCGCTGTTCTTCGGCTTCGGCAACGCGATCATGCCGCTGCAGATCGGCGCGCCGGACGTCGCGTTCCCGCGGCTGAACATGTTCAGCTACTGGCTCTACCTCTTCGGCGGCCTGATCGCCGCGTCGGGCTTTCTGACCCCGGACGGTGCGGCCTCGTTCGGCTGGTTCGCCTACACCCCGCTCTCGGACTCGGTGAACTCACCCGGGGCCGGCGGTGACCTGTGGATCATGGGCCTGTGGATGGCCGGTCTGGGCACCATCCTGGGTGCGGTCAACTTCATCACCACGATCATCTGCATGCGGGCGCCGGGCATGACGCTGTTCCGGATGCCGATCTTCGTGTGGACGGTGCTGATCACCGCGATCCTGGTACTGGTGGCCTTCCCGATCCTGGCCGGCGCGCTGCTCTCGCTGGAGGCCGACCGTCAGCTCGGTGCCCACGTGTTCGACACCTCGCACGGCGGGGCGATCCTGTGGCAGCACCTGTTCTGGTTCTTCGGCCATCCCGAGGTCTACATCATCGCGCTGCCGTTCTTCGGCATCATCTCCGAGATCCTGCCGGTCTTCAGCCGGAAGCCGATCTTCGGCTACGTCGGCCTGGTGGCCGCCACCCTCGGCATCGCGATCCTCTCGGTCGCGGTGTGGGCCCACCACATGTTCGTCACCGGCGAGGTCAATCTGCCGTTCTTCTCCGGCATGACGTTCCTGATCGCCGTGCCGACCGGAGTGAAGTTCTTCAACTGGATCGGCACGATGTGGGGCGGGTCGATCCGCATGGACACGCCCATGCTCTGGTCGATCGGCTTCCTCACGACCTTCCTGTTCGGCGGTCTCACCGGTGTCATCCTCGCGAGCCCGCCGCTGGACTTCCACGTGTCGGACTCCTACTTCGTGGTGGCGCACTTCCACTACACCGTGTTCGGCACGGTGGTGTTCGCGATGTTCGCCGGCTTCTACTTCTGGTGGCCCAAGCTCACCGGCCGGATGCTCGACGAGCGGCTGGGCAAGATCCACTTCTGGCTGCTGTTCATCGGGTTCCACACCACGTTCCTGATCCAGCACTGGCTGGGCGTCGAGGGGATGCCGCGGCGCTACGCCGACTACCTGCCCGGCGACGGCTTCACGGCGCTCAACCAGGTCTCCACCGTCGGTGCGTTCATCCTGGCGTCCTCGATGCTGCCGTTCTTCTACAACGTCTACGTCAGCCGCAACTCCAAGCGGGTCACCAGCGACGACCCGTGGGGCTGGGGCCGGTCGCTGGAGTGGGCGACCAGCTGCCCGCCGCCGCGGCACAACTTCACCCAGCTCCCGCGGATCCGATCGGAGTCCCCGGCCTTCGACCTGCACCACCCGGAGATCGCGGCGATCGAGCTGGACGAGAACCCCGTGGAGCGCACCGGCCGGCTCGCCGACACACCCGACACCGACTACCGCGCGGAGCACATCGCCGAGCAGCTCGACGACGACAAGGGGGGCGACGCCCGATGAGGATGGAAGCCTGGGTCTTCGGCCTCACCACCATCTTCCTGGTGCTGGTGACGCCGGCCTACTGGTTCATCACCGACGCCGGCGATTCCGGCGCGGACTGGACCGGCACCTCGGCGCTGGTGATGACCACGCTGCTGGCCGCGATGTGCACCCTCTACCTCGGGTTCCACGCGGCGCGGATGGACGACCGTCCCGAGGACCGCAAGGACGGCGAGATCGCGGACGGCGCGGGCGAGCTCGGGTTCTTCCCGCCGTACTCCTGGTGGCCGCTGTGGTGCGCGCTGTGCCTCTCGGCGATCGTGCTGGCGCTCGCGCTCACCGCATGGTGGCTGGTGATCGTCGGCTTCGCGCTCGGCGCGCTGGCGACGTGCGGCTGGGTGTTCGAGTACTACCGCGGCGTCCACGCCCACTGACGGCGGCCTCCGGGACGGGGGCATGTCGTCGGTGGTGCGGCTTGTGAGAGTGTGACCGGCGCGACCATCGTCAGATGGTTGTGACGTGGGCCCGTGCGGTTATCCTGAAGGCGGCGGGAACCCCGATCGACCGGGGTTTCCGTCTGCGCTCGTCCGCTCCGGGCATCCGCTGACCGGCTGCCCGCCGTCCGCTCACATCGACCGAGGTCCCCGCTGATGTCCCGTCCCCACCACATCCTCCGCACGCCGCTCGCGGCGATGGCGACGCTCGCTGTCGCTGCGGTGCTGCTGGCCGGCTGTGACGCCGCGAAGGAGGCCGTGCCCGGCGGCGACGCCGACGACACGGCGGCGACCGAGCCCGACACCCCGGAGCCCGTGATCAGCGCCAACGTGGAGCGGGGAGCCACCGGCGTGCCCGTGGACACGCTGGTGCGGGTGAGCGCCGAGCACGCCACGCTGCGCACCGTGGAGGTGACCTCCGAGGCCGGCGGGGTGGCCGGCGCGGTGAAGGGCCAGGGCTCGACGTGGAAGGCCGAGCAGCGGCTCGAGCCCGGCACGACGTACACCATCCGGACCGTGGCCGAGGCCACCGACGGCAGCAGGGTGCGGGAGCGCTCCCGGTTCACCACCCAGGACCTGACGCTCGAGCAGCAGACCTACGCCTCGATCGCCCCGCTCGACGGGGAGACCGTCGGCGTCGGGATGCCGGTCGTGGTGAGCTTCGACGTCCCCGTCACCGACCAGGCCGCGTTCGAGAAGCGGATGTCGGTGCGCTCGACGCCGCAGCAGCCCGGCGCGTGGCACTGGCTGAGCAGCACCGAGGCCCACTGGCGGCCGAAGGAGTACTGGCAGGCGGGCACCGAGGTGAGCGTCGACGTGGACGTCAACAGCGTCCCGGCCGGCGGCGGCATCTACGGCCAGGAGAGCCGCAGCATCGACTTCACGGTCGGCGACGCGCACGTCTACAAGGTCGATGCGCAGAGCCACCGGATGCGGGTGTTCGAGAACGGCCAGCAGATCCGCAGCTTTCCGATCACCACCGGCAAGAAGGGGTTCACGACCCGCTCCGGCGTGAAGGTGATCATGGAGAAGTTCAAGAGCAAGCGGATGAACTCCGAGACGGTCGGCATCCCGGCCGACTCCCGCGAGGCCTACGACATCGACAACGTGCGCTGGGCCATGCGGCTCACCAGCTCGGGCGAGTTCATCCACGCGGCGCCGTGGTCGGTCGGCTCCCAGGGCAGCGCCAACGTCTCGCACGGCTGCACCGGCATGAGCACGGCCGACGCGGGCTGGCTCTACGCGATGACGCGCCGCGGGGACGTCGTGGAGTACACCGGCACCGACCGCCCGATGGAGCCGGACAACGGCTACGGCGACTGGAACGTGCCGTTCTCCGAGTACCGCCAGGGCTCGGCGCTCTGAGCCTCCTCGGGCTGCGGAGGCGCGACCGCGGGTGAGGCCGCGGTCCGCAGGGCGAGGCACGCCACGACCGCGACGCCGAGCAGCACGGCCACCCCGACGAGCAGCTCCGGGATGATGCCGCCGACCGGCCGGTGGCCGTGGAGGTCGGGGTAGTAGAACGAGTAGCGCGTCTCGAACCACCACAGTGCCCCCGCGAGCCAGAGCAGCAGCGCTGCGGTCCACCCGGCGGCGAGTGCCCAGTCGCGTTGCTCCGTCGTACGCCGGGTCCGCCACCACCGGCCCACCTCGAGCATCCCGAGCGCCGTGACCGTGGCCAGCAGCGGCATCACCTGCATCAGGTAGCGGTCGTGGAGCCCGCCGCCGTCCCGCACGAACGTCGCGAGGTTCGCCAGGGTGACCACGGCCAGCGCCGTCAGCATGATCCAAGCAGGATCCGGGCGTGTCCCCGGTCGCCGCAGCAACCGCACCAGCGCGATCGGCGTCAGTGTCAGCAGTGCCATCAGTGGCAGGGCGGAGGCGGGGAGCATCTCCTGCACCGTCCGGAGGGCGAAGACCTCGGCGAGGCCGTCGATCGGCGCCCGCTGGAACTTCTCGAGCAGGGCGTCCTGCCCGGTGAAGTCGCCGTACAGGTGGTAGTTGCGGAGGTAGAACCACCCGGTCGCGAGGGCGGGGACGCCGCCGACCACGCCCGCCGTCACCAGACCCCGCCGCCACCCGTGGCGCCGGACACCGACGATCAGCAGGGTGACGAAGCAGACCACCACGACGAGCACGCCGGGCGCCCGGGTGCCGGCGGCCACCGCGCCCGCCAGTGCGGCGACGACGACCCGGCCGGTCGTGAAGCGGTGGCGGAGCATCCGGACCACCATCAGCGTCGTCAGGACGGCTGCTGAGGACCCCAGGCCGTCGTTCATCAGGAAGCCCGAGCGCAGCGCGAGGGTCGGGGCGAGGGCGATCGCGGCGGCCAGCGACGCCACGGCGGGGCGCCGGGGCACCAGCTCGCGCGCCACGAGTGCGACGAGGACGAGCCAGCAGGCGAAGCCCACGGTGTTGAGCAACCGCATGGCGACGACCGCGGACCCGACGTCGCCCGAGGTGAGCCACCAGACGGGAACCATCAGCGCATGGAAGGCCGGCGCGTGGTTGGCGGTCCAGATGTCGTCGTGGGCGTCGGTGCGGCCGTGGAAGCCGCTGAGCGTGTCGATGGTCGGCAGGTTCCCCTCCGCGAGCGCGGCGACGTACCCCAGGTGCGCGGGCTCGTCGTTGCTCCAGCTCGGGATCGCGAAGACGCAGGCGACCTGCGCGCCGATCGCGAGGAGCAGGGCCGCGAGCAGCAGCGGTACGGCGAGTGGGTGTCCGGCCGCAGCGAGCAGCGGGCGGGGCGCACGGCGCCACCACGGGGCAGGGGTGGTCAGCATCGGTTCGTTCCTCACTCCGCGTCGGAGGCACAGTCGGTCAGACGGCGTACCTCCAGCAGCGGCCCCGGACGGGCGAAGGCGGGCGGGTACCAGTTGAAGCTCAGGTCGTAGGAGAAGCCCGGCGGGCGCGCTCCCGGCCGGTACGGCGAGATCGTCGTCCACAGCTCGGACTCCCGCTCGAGACGGTCGTAGTAGGCATCGGCCCCCGGCAGGCCGGCGGCACGTCCCCGCTCGCGCTGGTGGCTGTTGACCAACACCCAGCAGAAGCCGCCGCGCCGGTAGCTGTCCACGAGCTCGGGACGCAGCCGCGCCTGGTAGGACTGGTAGGGCCGGGACACCGGATAGGTCTCGAAGCGGCCGTCGGCCAGGTAGCCGCGCGGCACGGACGGCTCGACGACGATCCTGCGGTCGGGCACGTGCTCGTGGATCCAGCTGCGTGCCAGCAGCCGGGTGTCGGTGTGGGCCAGCACCACGTCGTTGCGCACCGAGTCCACGAGCGGTTGCGCGAGCGCGATCACCGCCACGACAGCCAGGGGCCAGGTCGGCGGGGTCGCGGACGCCGCGCGCAGCCGGTGCTGCCACCAGCGGCCCACCCGCACCATCCCGTAGCCGGCGAGGATCGCGACGGCGGGGTAGGCCGGCAGCAGCCAGCGGCCGAAGAACCGTTCCTGCGTGCTCAGGTAGACATACAGCACGACCGGGAAGGTCACGAGGAGCAGGCAGCGGGCGGGGGAGGAGCGGAACGCTGCGACGAGCCCGACGAGCGCGCAGAGCACCGGGACGACACCGAGCCCCCACAGCAGGCTCTGCGGGTAGTAGAGCCAGGGGGTGCCGCCCTGGCCGAGCTTGGCCGTCGCGGCGTGCGAGGACTGTCCGGTGATCTGTCCGAGGGCGACGTCGGCCTCCAGCACGAGATAGGGATTGGTCACCAGCAGGCCAGCCAGGCAGGCGAGCGCCGCTCCCAGCAGCAGCGCGGTCCCGCGGCGGATCGACTCGTGGCGCTCCACCATGCGCAGCAGCACGGCGAGCGCGATCACGAGCACCATCGGCGCGGCGAGGTACTTCGTGCCGGCCGCGACGCCCACGGCGGCACCGGCGCCGAGCGCCGACCACCAGGTCCCGCGCTCGTAGAGCAGCAGGCTCGCGAGCAGCCCGACCGTGAGCGGGAGCAGGGTGACGACGTCGTTGAGCGCCTGGTGGCTGTAGTGCACGGGGAGGAACGCGACGGCGATCAGGGCAGCGGCGAGCACGCCGGTGGTCCGGTCCCAGAACCGCCGGGCGGTGAGGTGGACCACCAGCACCACCAGGCTGCCGACCAGGGCGACGGTGAGCCGTGCCACGGTGAGGACCGCCGTGGGGTCGTCGGCGAGGCGCTGCGTGACGTCCCCGCCGAAGGAGGCCCTGAGGACGACGGCCAGCAGGTACGTCAGCGCCGAGGGGTTGTCGAAGTAGCGCGGGTTGAGGTCGCCGTCCGCAGCGGCGGCCGCGTGAGGGACGAAGTGCCCCTCCTCGTCGGGGTTGAAGGCGAACGGCAGGCCGTGCTGGATCGCGATGACCCGCAGCCCGACCGCGGCCAGCAGGATGCCGGCCAGCACGGGCGTCACCGAGCTGCGGGTGGCCGTCGCGTCGGCCTGCGGGACCCCCTCCGCTGCTCCCGTGGGAGCCGGCCCCGGCTCGGCGCGCCGCCGCTCCGCTCGTGTCGTCACGTCGTCGTGGTGACCGCGGGGTGCCGGTGCTCCGTGGTGTCGAACCGTGTCCGCTTGGTGTGCTCGAGGTTGGTCTCGATGAGTGACCGGTTGGTGCGGATCAGATCGGCGAGGATCCCGAGCATCACGCAGAGCGCCGACATCAGGATCGACGCGGCCCCGACCAGCAGCGACTGCACGTGGCCGCCACCGTCGCCGGTCGCCACGAGGACGGCGTACCGCAGGTAGGGGAGCAGGCCGAGCACACCGAAGACGGCCGCCAGCCAGCCGAAGATCATGTACGGGCGGTACATGATGTAGGCGCGGGTGATCGCCGCCGCCGAGCGGAAGACGTGCTGGCGGGTGGAGTCGAAGAGCCTCGACTCGCGGGTCTGCGGGTTGGTGACGACGGGCAGGCTCTCGATCGCGAGCCGCTTGTGGCCGGCCTGGATGATCGTCTCCATGCAGTAGGAGAAGCGAGTGACCGTGTTGAGCCGGATCAGGCTCTCGCGGGAGTAGGCGCGGAACCCGCTCGCGGCGTCGGGCAGGTCGGTGCCGGCGGCGCGGTTGACCACGGCGCTGCCGAACCGCTGCAGCAGCTTCTTCGTGCCGCTGAAGTGCTCGATCAGCTGCGTCTGCCGATCGGCGATGACGATATCGGCCGTCCCGTGGACGATCGGCTGCACCAGGTCGGCGATGCGATCCTGGGGATACTGGTTGTCGCCGTCGGTGTTGACCACGATGTCCGCGCCGAGCTCGAGCGCGTAGCTGACGCCGTCGGTGAACGACCGGGCGAGACCCTCGTTGCGCCGATGACGGACGACGTGGCGCACGCCGTGGGCGCGCGCGACCTCGACGGTGCGGTCGGTGCACCCGTCGTCGATGATGACGATCTCGATCTCGTCGACGCCCGGGATCGCCGCCGGGATCGAGTCGAGCACCGAGGGGAGTGTCTCCTCCTCGTTCAAGCACGGCACCTGTACGACGAGCTTCACCGGGATCCTCACTGGTCGGCTGTGCGGGGCGCGCTGGTCGGCGCAGCACTGCACGGCACGGTAGGTTCGGGCCGCGAGCGTCGTCGTACCTCCGGGTGTACGCCCAGCGAACAGTCGGCTGCCATCGCTGCTGGGCGCTGCCCCGGGGTCGGCGGCGGCCCCACAATGGCGGGATGCTCACCGCACCGGGATCCGGTCGCGGGCGCAGCGGCCGGTGGATCCCGCCGCTGCTGTTCTGCGTCACCGCCGCGATCTATGTCCTGACGATCAGCCCCGACCCGAGTCCCGACGTCTTCTCGGCCGACTTCGCCGCGTGGCACATCGCGCAGACCGGTCAGCCGGTGCCGGACATCGCGGACTTCCCGGCGCTCGACCACAACATCATCCGGGAGACCTGGATCGTGCGGACCGCCGACGGGCGCGAGGCGATCGGCAGGGCTCCCGGCGTGATCGCGGCGTCGGTGCCGGCGTACTGGCTGCTCGCGCCGGACACGCTGACCGCGATCCCCGGCGGCATCGTCGCCGCGCTGCTGACGGCGGGGACGGTGACGCTGCTCTTCGGCGCGCTGCGACGCCGGACAGGTGACCGGGTCGCACTGGTCGCGGCCGTCGTCCTCGGGCTCGCGACGCCGATGTGGAGCGTCGCCGCCGACGGGGTCTGGCCCCACACGCTGACCACCTTCGGGATCGTGGGCATGGCGTGGGCGGCGGACCGCGAGCGATGGTGGCTGGTCGGCCTGTTCGGCGGCGTCGCGCTCTGGGGGCGACTGCACGCCGCGCTGGTCTGCGCCGTGCTGGGCCTGGGCGTGGCACTGCTCCGGCGTCGGCCCGAGATCGCGCTCCGGGTCGGTCTGGTGAGCGGGGCGATGCTCGGCCTGATGGCGGTGTGGACCCACTGGATGTACGGCAGCTGGGACCCGTCGTCGGGCTATCGCGCCGGCGACTTCACCGACAACGTGGCGACCTACGCCCTCGACCCGACCAACCTCCTGGGGTTCTGGGTCTCGGCGGACCGCGGTCTGCTGGTCTGGACGCCGCTGCTGCTGGTGCTGGCGCCGGCGGTGGTGCGCGGCTGGCGGGAGCTGCCCGACGGGAGCCGGATGCTCCTGGTCGCCGGCCTGGCCTATCTGGTCGTCCAGGGGCTGCTCAACCGGTTCAGCGGCGGGGACGCGTTCTACGCCTACCGCACCAGCCTCGAGCTGCTGGCCTGCGCCGCGCCCGCCTGTGCGCTCTCCCTCGACCGGGTCGGGCCGGTCGCGCGGCGGTGGCTGGTGCCGCTGGCTGTGCTCCAGGTCGTGCTGATCGCGCCCGGGGCGGTGATCGACGACCTCCACGTCCCCGTCGCGGAGGTGTGGTATCACAACGCCTTCGTGGTCGGGGTGCTCACCCGCCCGGCGGAGACGCTGCCGGTCATCGCCGTGGCTGTGATGGCTGCGCTGGCCCTCCTGGCGGTCGTACGACGCTGGCAGGGCACAGCGGGCGCGGGAACGGCCGTCCCAGCGGCGCCCGACCCCGCTGATCAGGATCACTCCTGAGCGCCCCGGCGACGGGCTGGCCGGCGACGGGCTGGCCGGGACACGACGAGGGCCCGCCCCCGGCAGGGGAGCGGGCCCTCGTCGTCGAGCGGTCGATCAGTGCTCGGCGGGTCCGTGCTTGTTGGGACCGGCCGCGATCTGGCTCTCGAGCTCGTGGAGCTCGTGCTCCGCGTGCTCCTGGCTCTCCTCGAGCTCCTCGGCGGTGGGCTTCTCGGCGTTGTCGCCCACCAGTAGCCGCGAGAGCCGGCCGCGCAGCCGATCCTTGCGGCTGGCGTCCTCCTCGGGCTCGTAGACCTCGTCGCGCTCGCGGACCGTGAGCTTGTAGGCCTTCTCCTCCGGCAGCGGCAGGTGCTTCTCCTTGTACTCGCCCTCGGGGGAGCGGACGAGCACACCGGACTCGTAGCCGTGCAGCAGCGACTCGTTGTCGTGGCGCTGCAGCGAGATGCACCACCGTCTGGTGATGATGAACGCGATGATCGGTCCGATGATCACTGCTCCCCGGAGGAAGTAGGTGATCTGGTTGATGCTCAGGTCCATCTCGATGGCGATGATGTCGTTGCCGCCGGCAGCCCAGGAGAGGCCGTAGAACGTCATCAGCGCGACGATCACCGCGGTGCGCGTCGGCGCCTCACGCGGCCGCTGGAGCAGGTGGTGCTCCCGCTTGTCGCCGGTGATCCACTGCTCGATGAACGGCAGGACCATCAGCACGCCCAGCATCAGGGGCGGCATGATCAGGATCGGGATCATCACGTTCCACGAGAGCGTGATGCCCCAGATGTGGGTCTCCCACGGCGGGATGATCCGCAGCAGTCCGTCCGGCCAGCCCATGTACCAGTCCGGCTGGGAGCCGGCGGTGACCTTGGACGGGTCGTAGGGACCGAGCTTCCACACCGGGTTGAGTGTGACCAGGCCGCCGAGGGTGGCGATCACGCCGAAGACGATGAAGAAGAAGCCGCCCGCCTTGGCCATGTAGACCGGCAGCATCGGGAAGCCGACGACGTTCTTCTCGGTGCGGCCGGGCCCGGGCCACTGCGTGTGCTTGTGATAGACGAGCAGCAGCATGTGCGCCGCGATCAGTGCCAGCAGCAGCCCCGGCAGCAGCAGGATGTGGATCATGTAGAACCGGGAGATGATCACATCGCCCGGGAACTCCCCGCCGAAGAGGAAGAACGACATGTACGTGCCGACCACCGGCGTGGCCTTGACGAACCCGTCGGCGGCTCGGACACCGGTGCCGGAGAGCAGGTCGTCGGGGAGCGAGTAGCCGGTGAAGCCCTCGATCGTGCCCAGCAGGAGCAGCAGGGTGCCGATCAGCCAGTTGAGCTCACGCGGCTTGCGGTAGGCACCGGTGAAGGCGACGCGCAGCAGGTGGATCATCATCGCGGCGATGAAGATGTGCGCGGCCCAGTGGTGCATCTGCCGCATCAACAGGCCGCCACGGACGTCGAAGGAGATGTCGAGGGTCGAGGCGAAGGCGGCCGACATGTGCACGCCGCGCATCGGGGCGTAGGAGCCGTCGTACTCGACCTCGGCCATGCTGGGCTGGAAGAACAGCGTGAGGAACACGCCGGTCAGCAGCAGCACCACGAAGCTCCACAGCGCGATCTCGCCGAGCATGAACGACCAGTGGTCGGGGAAGACCTTGCGGAGGTTCTTCTTCGCGAGGTTGCCGAGACCGAGGCGCTCGTCGGCCCAGTTGGCGACCTTGCCGGCGCGGTCGGCGCCCTTGCTGCGTGTCGCCGGCTCATCGGCGTTGGTGCTCGCGACCTTGCTGAGGTCCGGGCTGGAGTCAGCGCTCATCGTCAGTCACTCTCCCCGAAGCGGTCGCGTTCGTAGTCACGTTCCCAGAAGCTCGGCCCCACCGGCTCGGTGAAGTCGCTCTGCGCTACAAGGTACCCCTCGTCGTCGACAGCGATCGGCAGCTGCGGGAGCGGACGGCCTGCCGGGCCGAAGACGACCCTGCCGGAGTCGGCCAGGTCGAAGGTCGACTGGTGGCACGGGCAGAGCAGGTGGTGGGTGGTCCGCTCGTTCAGCGAGATCGGGCAGCCGACGTGGGTGCAGATCTTGGAGTAGGCGACGATGCCGTCGACGCTCCAGTTCTCCCGGTCGCGGCCCGGGATGATGTCGTCGGGCTCCATCCGGAGCAGGATCAGCGACGCCTTGCTCAGGTGCACCAGCCGCTCGTGGCCCTCGACCTCGTGCGGGTCGATGCCGTAGCGCTCCGGGTTGACCAGAGCGTCGGGCTGGGTGTTGACCAGGTCGCCGATCTCCAGGTCCGAGGCCAGGATCGGGGTCCAGATGCCGTCGCGGACGATCCGCATCGGGGCGTCCTCGGTGCCCTCGCCCCAGATCGTGTGCTGGAGCTTGTCGCCCGGCAGCGGCCCGAGGTCGCGGAGCAGCACGACGGCCGGGATGCCGAGCAGTGCGACCGCGCCGAGCATCGAGTTGCGCACCAGCGCACGACGACCGATGCCGGACTCGGTGAGGCCCTGCGAGAGCGCCTCGAGGGTGCCCTGGCGCGACTCCTCGTCGGAGCGGGCCGGGTGGCGCATCTCGACGATCTCGTGGTCGCCCATGAGCTTGCGTGCCCAGTGGATCACGCCGATGCCGATGCAGAGCAGGGCGCCACCGAGCGTCAGGCCGAGCGCGACGTTGGACGCGCCCAGACCGAGGATGGTGTCCCAGTCCTCACCGATGTCGAAGGTGAAGTAGGCGACGGCGAACAGGATCGTGAAGACCGCCGAGGCCGCGAAGAACGCGGTGACCTGGCGCTCCGCGCGCCGCTCCTTGGCCGGGTCGACGTCCGTCGGCCGCCACTGGTGCTCAGGCAGGCCGGGGTCGGCGATCGGCTCCCGGACGGTGAGCTCGGTGCTCGTCTCGTTGTCGTGTGCGTCGCTCACGCCTCCGCCTTGCCCTTCTTCCTGCTCGTCCGAGTCGTGTGGGCAGCGATCCACACCGCGAAGCCCACGAGAGAGCCGATGCCGACCAGCCAGGCGGTGATGCCGTCACTCACCGGGCCGAGGCCGCCGAAGGTGAACCCGCCGAGATCCGGCTGCTCGTCCAGGCTCTCGAGGTAGGCGATCACGGCCTTCTTGTCCTCCGGCGGGATGTTGCCGTCGGAGAACGTGTCCATCGACTGCGGGCCGGTCAGCATGGCCTCGTAGATGTACTTGGGCTCGACCCCTCGGATCTTGGGAGCGAACCCGCCGCGCGGCATGGCGCCGCCGGAGCCTTCGTAGTTGTGGCAGGCGGTGCAGTTGGCGAGGAAGATCTGGCCACCGCGGGCGACCAGCTCCTCGAGCTCGTCCTCGTCCATGCCCGCCGTGGAGTAGAGCTCCTCGTCGGGGATCGCCGGTCCGGTGCCCAGCGAGGCCACGAAGGCGGCCAGCGCGGCCGTCTCCTCCTCGTTGTAGACCGGCTCCTTGCGGACCGCCTGCGCGCCGGGCTGGGCCATCGGCATCCGGCCGGTGCCGACCTGGAAGTCGACGGCGGCGGCGCCGACGTCGGTCAGGGGCGGGCCGTACTGGGTGCCGCCCTGGGTGAGCACGCCCTCGCCGTTGGCGCCGTGGCAGAAGGCACACCCGACCAGGAACAGCTCGCGACCCTCCTCGACCAGCGCCTCCTGGCTCTGGGTCGAGTCGGCCTGGGCCGGAGCGAGGGCGGAGTAGAGGCCGCCAGTGAGGAGCAGGCCGAGCACCAGGACCAGCAGGCCGGCGAGCGGCCCACGGCGGTGCCGCGAGATGCGGCCTGCTGAGCGGTTCAGGAAGCGCACGTTAGTCCTTCGGAGTCCTCAGGTGTTTCGGATGGGCAGAGCGGTCATCGGACCAGGTAGATCGCCGCGAAGAGGCCGATCCAGACCACGTCGACGAAGTGCCAGTAGTAGGAGACGACGATGGCGCTGACCGCCTGCTCGTGGGTGAACCGCTTCGCGAGGTAGGTGCGGCCGAGCACGAACAGGAAGGCGATGAGGCCGCCGGTCACGTGGATGCCGTGGAAGCCGGTGGTCAGGTAGAACATCGTGCCGTAGGCGTCGTGGGGGATGGTGACGCCGTGGTGGATGAGCTCGGCGTACTCCAGCGCCTGGCCGCCGATGAAGATCGCGCCCATCACGTAGGTGAGCATGAACCACTCACGCAGCCCCCACTTCGCGACGTTGAACACCGAGCCGCTGCGCCCGACCTGGCCGCGCTCCGCGGCGAACACACCGAGCTGGCAGGTCACCGACGACAGCACCAGGATCGTGGTGTTGGCCGCCGCGAACGGGATGTTGAGGAGCGCCGTGTTCTCCGCCCACATCTCGGGGCTGACGGCGCGGATCGTGAAGTACGCCGCGAAGAGAGCCGCGAAGAACATCAGCTCACTGGAGAGCCAGATGATCGTCCCGACCGCCACCATGCTCGGGCGGTCGTGCTGTCCGTGCAGGCGTGAAGCCGGAAGGGTTGCTGTGGTCGCCACGCGCTCATTATGTCGGTAGTGGCTGTCGACAGCATCCCGGGGCCCTGGAATGTCGCTCCTCGGTGCCACGACCTACCCTGAAGGAGAGTTCCTCGGCCGTCGGGAGGTGGTGTGGTCGTGCTCGCCGCAACGGTGGCGGCCGACGAGTCGGCGCTCCCTCCGCTCGACTGGGGCACCGCGTTCTCCGAGTGGGTGTTCGACCCGCTGACCTTCGTCGTGACGGTGTGGGGTGTCGGCCTCTACGGCATCGGCGTCTGGGTGCTGCGTCGCCGCGGCGACCGCTGGCCGATCGGCCGCAGCATCGCGTGGGGGATCGGCATGGCCGTCTTCTACGTCGCGACGTCGTCCGGTCCGGCGGCGTACGACGAGGTCCTGCTGAGCGTGCACATGGGCCAGCACATGCTGCTGTCGATGATCGTGCCGCTGTCGCTGGCCCTCGGCGCCCCGGTGACCCTGGCGCTGCGCACGCTGCCGCGGACCCCGCGGCGCTGGCTGCTCGCGGTGCTGCACTCGCGGGTGGCGAAGGTGCTGTCCTTCCCGCCCCTCACCTTCGCGCTCTACGTGATCTCGCCGTGGGCGCTCTACTTCACGGGGTGGTACGACGCCTCGCTGCAGTCGACCTTCGTGCACGAGATGATGCACGTCCACCTGGTGGTGGTCGGCTCGCTGTTCTTCTGGCCGATCGTCGGCGTCGACCCCGTCCCCGGCCGGGTCGCCTACCCGTTCCGGGTGCTGCTGGTGGTGCTCACGCTGCCGTTCCACGCCTTCCTCGGCATCACGATCATGAACCAGGTCACCCTGCTCGGCGGCGACCACTACCCGTCGCTCCACGAGGGCCCGATGGGGTCGTGGCTGCCGGACCCGTACGCCGACCAGGAGCTCGCCGGCGGGCTGCTGTGGGGCAGCGGCGACCTGATCGCGCTCGCATTCTTCGGCGTGCTCTTCGTCCAGTGGGTCCGGTCGTCGATGAAGGAGGCCGAGCGCGAGGACCGACGTCTCGACCGGCTCGAGGCCCAGGCCGAGCGCGCGGCCAACGGCGGTTGAGGTCCGACCACCCGACGGTGGTCGAGGTGCGCGCCCGACGGTGGTCGAGGTGCACGGGCCCGACGGTGGTCGAGGTGGGCGCCCGACGGTGGTCGAGGTGCGCGCCCGACGGTGGTCGAGGTGCACGGGCCGGACGGTGGTTGAGGTGCGAGCTTGCGAGCCTCGAAACCACCCGCCGCGACCCGCGCCGATCAGCCGGGGTCGGCTGCCGTCGGAGTGAGCCGGACCCGGGCCACGCGGCGTCCCTCCATCGCGACCACCTCGATCGCGAGGTCGCCGACCTCGACCCGGTCACCCACCTCGGGCAGCCGGGCCAGCCGACTCATCAGGAAGCCCGCGACGGTCTCGTAGGCGCCGTCGGGCAGCGTCACACCCGTCCGCTCGGCGAACTCCTCGATGGTGGCGCCACCCTCGACCTCGGTCGTGTCGGCGTCCGAGACGGGCGTGGCGGGGATCTCGTCGTACTCGTCGTGGATCTCGCCGACGATCTCCTCGATCAGGTCCTCCAGCGTGACGATGCCGTCGGTGCCGCCGTACTCGTCGACGACGACCGCGAGGTGGGCGCCGGCCTCGCGCAGCGCGGCGACCGTGGGCAGCACCCGGTTGGTGCCGGGATAGAGCACGATGTCGCGCTGCACGTCGGCGACCGTCCGGGTGTCGGTGGGGGAGGCGGCGAGCAGGTCGCGGACGTGGACGAAGCCGGTGACGTCGTCGAAGTCCTCGCCGGTCACGGGGTAGCGGGAGTAGGGCCGCGCCCGGACCCACGCCGCGGCCTCGGGCAGCGGCACGTCGCCGCGGATGAAGCTGACCTCGCCCCGCGGACGCTGCACCTCGCGCAGGGTGCGGCGGGTGAGCCCGAAGACGTCGCCGAGGATCCGGCGCTGGTCGTCGCCGAGGCCCTCGTGGGAGCTGACGATGTCACGCAGCTCCTCCTCGGAGACCTCCTCGGTGGTGGCGTGCGGGTCGCCGCCGAAGGCCCGGACCACCGCGTTGGTCGAGACCGACAGCAGCCAGATCACCGGGCGCATCAGCGTCGCGAACCGGTCGAGGACCGGGCCGGTGACGAGCGAGACCTGCGCCGACCGCTGGAGGGCGAGCCGCTTGGGGACGAGCTCGCCGAGCACGAGGGAGAGGTAGGCGATGAGCAGCGTCATCGCCACCAGGGCCACCGCGTCCGCGACGTTGTCGTCGAGCCCGAGGTCGGCGAGGTACGGCGCCACGTCGGGGGCCAGCGTGGAGCCGCCGTACGCAGCCGAGAAGAAGCCGGCGACCGTGACGCCGATCTGGACCGCCGCGAGGAACCGGTTGGGATCCCGGGCGATCCGGGCGACCCGTGCCCCGCGGGGGCTGCGCTGCTCGAGCTGGTTGACCTGGCTCTCGCGCAGCGACACCAGCGCCAGCTCGGTGGCGGCGAACACCCCGCCGACGAGCACGAAGACCAGGACCAGCGAGAGGTTGATGAACGTCTGGGTGTCGATCACGGCCGCTCACCGGCCTCGGGATCGCAGGTGAGCGGGCAGCGACATCGGGGTTCGTCCACGGGCTGATCCTAGGGATGGGCTGATCAGTGCGACCTACCGCGCACCGCGATGCGGCACGCTGGCGGCGTCGGCGGCTCGCCAGGCGTCCAGCCTGCCTTCGCTTCGCCGACGTGCCAGCGCACGCGCCCCGCGGCGGTCGCGTTGATCAGCCCATCCCCAGGGAGGGCCGGAAGGCGCGTCGTACGCATGGTGGTGCCGCTGTGAGCGCCGTGATCGTCGGCGGTAGCATCGCCGACGTGAGCGATGCCACGAGGACACTCAAGGTGCTCGTCTACAGCGACGACAAGCACACGCGCGAGCAGGTGATCCTGGCGCTCGGCCGGCGCCCGCACCCGGACCTGCCGGAGCTGCAGTACGTCGAGGTCGCGACCGAGCCGGTCGTGCTCCAGAACATGGATGCGGGAGACATCGATCTCGCCATCCTCGACGGTGAGGCCGTCCCCGCGGGCGGGATGGGGATCGCCAAGCAGCTCAAGGACGAGATCCGGCACTGCCCGCCGGTGCTGGTGCTGACCGGCCGGCCGCAGGACGCCTGGCTGGCCACGTGGTCGCGGGCGGAGGCGGCGGTGCCGCACCCGATCGACCCGATCCGGCTCGCCGAGGCGGTCATCGGGCTGCTGCGGTCGCACGCCCCGGCGTGAGCACCGTCCACACCTGGCCCGAGGTGCTCGGGGCGCTGGTCGCGGGCGCCGACCTCACGCCCGAGCAGACCGCATGGGCGATGGGGGAGATCCTCGCCGGTGAGGCCACCGACGCCCAGATCGCCGGCTTCGCGGTCGCGCTGCGGGCCAAGGGCGAGACCGTCGACGAGCTGAGCGGCCTGGTCGACGCGATGTATGCCGTCGCCACCCCGGTCGAGGTGCCCGGACGACTGCTCGATGTCGTCGGCACCGGGGGCGACCGGTCGATGTCGGTCAACATCTCGACGATGACCGCGATCGTGGCCGCGGGCGCGGGCGCCCGGGTCGTCAAGCACGGCAACGTGTCGGCGTCGTCGAAGTCGGGGTCGGCCGACGTGCTCCGCGAGCTCGGCATCCGGCTGGAGCTGCCGCCGGAGCGGGTGGCAGCGGTCGCCGACGAGGCCGGCATCACCTTCTGCTTCGCCAAGGGCTTCCACCCGGCGCTGCGGCACGCGGGCCCGGTGCGCAGCGAGCTCGGCGTCGGCACCACCTTCAACTTCCTCGGCCCGCTGACCAACCCGGCGCACGCGCAGGCGCGCGCGGTCGGCTGTGCCGACCCGGCGATGGCGCCGGTGATGGCCGGCGTGATGGCGGCCCGCGGCGTCGATGCCTGGGTGTTCCGCGGTGACGACGGGCTCGACGAGCTCACCACCACGACGACGTCATCGGTCTGGGTCACCCGGGGGGACGAGGTGGTGGCGGAGACCGTCGACCCCACCGACTTCGGGCTGCCCCGGGCGAGCGCCGACGACCTGCGCGGCGACGACGCCGCCTACAACGCTGCCGTCGTACGACGCCTGCTGGCCGGCGAGACCGGGCCGGTGCGCGACGCCGTGCTCCTCAACGCGGGCGCGGCGCTCGCCGTCTACGACGACCCGCGTGCCCCGATCGGCGACGCCCTGGCCGCCGGGATCACCCGGGCCGCTGAGGCGATCGACTCCGGGGCGGCTGCCGCCACCCTGGAGCGCTGGGTCGCCGCGACCTCGGCCTGAGAGCGGCGGCGGGCGATGGTCCCTCGCCGCCGAGCACGGGTCTCCTGACTGATCGGTGGGCCGGCGCGCCCACCGAGGCGCGACCCGGGAGCCGCGGGGCAGATCGGCACCTTCGACCCCAGCAGTCGCCACCATCGCCGGCGGACCCGCGGACGGGGCGGCGGAGCCCGAAGCACCGGAATCCGCCGGACCGAGGTGTCTCCCGTGGGGTCGATCCCCCGCTCACTCCGCGCCGATGGAGAACGCGGCCTCGAGGTCGTGGGTCGAGTAGGCCCGGTAGGCGATGTGGGTCTCGGTGTCGAGCACGCCGTCGACCTTGTTGAGCTGGTCGGAGACCACGCTCGCGATGTCCTCGTGGTGGCGCACCCGCACCATCGCGATCAGGTCGATCTGGCCGGTGACGGAGTAGACCTCGCTCACGCCGTCGAGCGCGGCGATCGCCTGGGCGACCTCGGGGATCCGGGCGACGTCGGCCTGCACGAAGACGATGGCGGTGATCATGGGGACAGGGTAGGTCCTGCCGCGGGGACGGTCACACGACGGTGAAGCGGTCCCGCTCACGCCCCGCGCCGCGCACGGGACAGGTCCACTCGCCGACGACGTCGATCAGCCGGATGCCGGGCAGCTCGAGCCACCGCAGGACCTGCTCGGACTCCTCGGCGCTGGCGGCGGGGATCGGCCCGACCGCGGGGGTGACGGTCTCGGCCGAGGCGCGGAGCTGGTCGACGTAGGCGATCGCGTCGGCGCCCGACGGGATCACCCCGGCGGCGGCGAGCCGGCCGTGCCGGACCACGTGGACCGCCCACCGGGGCCGCTGCCCGGAGCCCGGGTCGTCCTCGCGTCGCGCGGCGACGATCTCGGGGCAGCCGGTGAGCGCGGTCAGCCGCTGGGTGCGGGCCGCGGCCCGCACGAAGGAGGCGAGCCGGTCGCGGTGGGTGCCGGCCTCCTCGAAGCGCTCCTGCTCGGCGAGCGCGGTCATCTTGGCGTTGACCAGCTCGACCACGTCGTCGGGGTGGTGCAGCAGGGCGTCGCGCAGCTGGCGCACCACGGCGGCGTAGGTGAGGTCGTCGACGCTGCCGTCACACGGGGAGAGGCAGCGGCCCATCTCGGCCAGCACGCAGGCCGACCGGGAGGGCTCGCGGGCGAGCCGGCCCGAGCACTGCCGGATCGGGAAGGTCTCGTGCAGTGCGTCGAGGCAGCTCTCAGCGGCCTTGCGGGAGGAGAACGGGCCGAGGTAGTCGGCGTCGTCGTCGAGCACCCGCTTGACCAGCGACAGCCGCGGCCACGGCTCACGGGTGAGCTTGATGAAGGTCACCTTCTCCGGGAACTTCGAGCGGCGGTTGTAGCTCGGCTTGTGCTCGGCGATCAGCCGCAGCTCACGGACCCGTGCCTCCAGCGGGGTGGCGCACTCGATGCCGGTCACCGAGCTGGCGATCCGCACCATCTCGCCGATGCGTGAGCGGGTCTCGGATGCGGTGAAGTAGGACCGCACCCGCTTGCGCAGGTCGCGCGAGGTGCCGACGTAGAGCACGCGGGAGGCGTCGTCGCAGAAGAGGTAGACCCCCGGGGCGTGGGGGAGCCGGTCGGCGAGGTGGCGCTTGCGGCGCTGCTCGGCGTGGACCTTCGCCGAGTACGTCTGCAGCTCCTCGAGGGTGTGCACGCCGAGCCCGCCGAGCCGCTCCATGAGCCCGTGGAGGACGTCGACCGTGGCGCGCGCGTCCTCGAGCGCGCGGTGGTTGGGCGTCGTGCCGGACCGGAACAGCCGCGCCAGGCTCGACAGCTTGTGGTTGGGCGCCTCGTCGCGGGACACCACCCGGCGGGCGACCTTCACCGTGTCGACGACCTCGAAGTCCGGCCACGCGACGTCGTGCTCGGCGGCGGTCCGCTTGAGGAACCCGACGTCGAACGGGGCGTTGTGGGCCACCAGCACCGAGCCCGCGGCGAACTCCAGGAACGCCGGCAGCGCGGCCGAGACCGGCGGCGCGTCGGCCACCATGCCGTTGGTGATGCCGGTCAGCACCGCGATGAACGCCGGGATCGAGGTGTGCGGGTTGACCAGGGTCTGGAACTCCCCGAGCACCTCGCCGCCCCGGACCTTGACCGCGCCGATCTCGGTGATCCGGTCGCCGTCGGCCGCTGAGCCGCCGGTGGTCTCGAGGTCGACGACGCAGAACGTGACGTCGCGCAGCGGCCGGCCGATCTCGTCGAAGGAGCGCTGCTCCTCCCAGCGGGGGCGGGTCGGCGTCGTACTGCTCATGGTCCCCCGACCGTAAGGGGGACCACCGACACGTCGGCGCAGACGCGCCCCCTACGGTGGGAGGTGTGGCTATGACGATCCCGGACGAGACCCACCGTTGGCGCTGTGGCGGCTGCGGCAACCTCACCCGCTTCGACGTGACCCAGACCCGGCGTACGACGGAGTACTGGCACTTCGACCTGGCGGGTGACCACCGGGTCGAGGAGACCGAGCTGCTCGGCCAGGACCTCTCCCAGGTGACCTGCCGCTGGTGCGGTCGCGACGACGCGATCGAGACCGTGCTCCGCAAGGACGCCGACCTCTCCACCGACCCGTCCCACTGATCCCGAGCCGAGCCTCGCCCCTCCGCGGGGGCGCACGAGGGTGGCGCCGACTGGCCACCGACACGCTGCCCGCGCATCACCACCGGTTCATCCGGCGGGCGAACCATGCCCCGCATGATCTGGGTGGCGGTCCCGATGGGGGAGTCGTGAAGGCGCTGTACGTCCGGGTGGTCCGGGCGCTGCGCTCGGTCCTGCGGGTGACCGGCCTGCTGGCGCTGCTGGACTCCTGGGCGCCGCGGTCGCGGACGGCGCTGTGGGTCCGCTCGTGGTTCTCGATCTACGACCTCGAGGACCTGCTGGTCCACGACGTGCCGTGGTGGACCTTCGCCTCGACCGACCGGGTGAGCGAGTTCCTGTGTGTGCACCCGCGGGCGCGGGTCTTCGAGTGGGGGTCCGGCGCGTCGACGATGTGGCTCGCGCGCCGCAGCGCCTCGGTCACCTCGATCGAGCACGACGCGGCCTGGGCCGAGCAGATGACGCCGCGGCTCCCGGCCAACGCGAGGGTGCGGGTGGTCGAGCCGGACCGGCTGACCGGCACGGTGCACGCCGTACCGTCGGCGAAGCCGGGCTTCGCCGGTCTGGACTTCTCCTCCTACGTCGCCGCGATCGACGACGTGCCGGGGTGCTTCGACCTGATCGTGATCGACGGCCGCGCCCGTGAGGCCTGCCTGGACCGCGCGGTGGAGCGGCTCGCGGTGGGCGGCCTGATCGTGCTCGACAACGTCGACCGCGAGCGGTACCGCGACGCCATGGCGCGCTACGGGCACCGGTTCGAGGTGGTCTGGACCCGCGGCCGTACGCCGGCGCTGCCGTACCCGACGCGGACCGCGCTGATCTCGGTGCGCCCGCCCGCCACCCGCGCCGCCTGACCCTCGCCACGGTTGAGGTGCGAGCCAGCCACGGTGGTTGAGGTGCGAGCTTGCGAGCCTCGAAACCACCCATCGCCCACCCATCGCCACCCCTGCGACCCCTGTGACGCAAGTGACGGATGGTTGTGTCGGTGGTCCCTGGGACGGTGGTCCCATGACCAAGATCGACTGCGACACCTGTGAGGTCCGGGGGCTGGCCTGCCACGACTGCGTGGTCACGGTGCTCCTGGGGCCACCGCCGGAGCTGACCATCGACGAGGAGGAGCAACGCGCGCTGGAGGTGCTGGCCGAGGGCGGCCTGGTGCCACCGCTGCGGATGGTGCGTCCCGTGGCAGGCCCTGAGATCGAGTCCGCCTGACCCGCTCGTGGGGAGGCGTCCGCGCTGCGGACACCGTCCAGCACGCGGCGGGGAGGTTTGGCCGCGACGCCCAGGACGGCTAGTCTGCTCGCTCGGGTGTCCGTGGCAGCGGGTCGACCGGTCCGCGCGGGCACCCGGTGGTGAGCAGAGGGGAACGTCGAGACGTGCGCAACGGTCGCAAGAGCTCCGTCATCGGACTCATCGCCTTCGCGGTGGCTGCCAGCATCGGCGTGATCCCCTTCGGACCGGCCCAGGCCGAGCCGGACATCGAGGACGTCCGGGCCAAGGTCGACCGGCTCTACCACGAGGCCGAGCAGGCCACCGAGCGCCACCACGACGTCGAGATCGAGCTGACCGAGCTCCAGAACGAGCTGAAGTCGCTCAAGTCCGACGAGAAGCGCCAGGGCAGCCAGCTCAAGGACGCCCGCCAGGACGTGCGTGACTCGATCCTCCGCCAGCACCAGGGCCAGACCCTCAACGGTGCCGGTGAGCTGCTCGGCAGCGACTCCGACGAGTTCCTGACGAAGCTGTCGACGGTGGCGACCGTCAACAGGATCCAGGACTCGATGCTGTCGTCGTACAACAACGAGCTCCAGGCCTACGCGATCCGCCGCGACGAGACCTCCGAGCGGGAGAAGAAGATCGCGGGCCTCGAGGCGAAGCTCGCCCAGGAGAAGAAGTCCGCGGACTCCAAGCTGGCGCAGGCCAAGAGCCTGCTCTCGCGCCTCGAGGCCGAGGAGCGCGAGCGGGTGCTGAGCCGCGACAACGACGAGCCGGCACCGAGCACGGGCGACCTGCCGCCGGCGAGCGGCCGGGCCAAGACCGCCGTGCAGTACGCCATGGCCCAGGTCGGCAAGGCCTACTCCTACGGCGCCGCCGGCCCGAGCGCGTTCGACTGCTCCGGCCTCACGATGCGCGCCTGGGGCGCGGCCGGCGTCGGGCTCCCGCACTCCTCGAGCGCACAGTACGGCGTGGGCGCCAGGGTGCCGCGCAGCCAGCTGCAGCCGGGCGACCTCGTCTTCTACTACAGCCCGATCAGCCACGTCGGCATCTACATCGGCAACGGGATGATCGTGCACGCGGCCAACCCGAGCACCGGCGTGCGCGTCGCCCCGGTGGGGATGATGCCCTACGTCGGTGCGGTCCGCCCTGGCTGACGACTCCGCTGCCCCCTCGGGGGTGGAGGACGCGCCGCCACGGCGCCGCCATCGGGCGGTGATCGCCGGTGTCGTCGCCGGCGTGCTCGGCGTCGTCGCGCTGCTGTGGCTCCAGCAGTCCGACGAGCCCTACGTCGCCACACCGCCGTCCGCGACGGCCACCGGAGCCGATGCCGGAGCGGCGACGGCCACGCTCGACCGCTTCCAGGACGCGCTGCGCGCCGGTGACGGGACCGCCGCGGCCGAGCTCGGTGCCGCCCCTGCCGCTGCGGACCTGTTGGCGGCCGCCGCGGCCAATGCGGAGTCATTGCGGCTGGCGGACCTCACGCTGCGCTATCTCAGCGAGTCCGGAGCGGTCGCCGACGGTGCGTGGTCGGCGACGGTCGAGGTCACCTGGCGCTACCAGCGCTTCGACGGCCGCGTGGCTGCTCGCGGCGAGGTGGAGGTCGGCTTCGCCGAGGACGGCACCGCGATCACCACCGTCGGTGCGGACGACGGCCTCACGCCGTTGTGGCTGCAGGGCGCGGTGAGCAGCCGGAGCACCGACCGGGCGCTGGTGCTCACCACGGGCCCGGAGCGGGCGCTCGACCGCTACCTGGACCAGGCGGTCGAGGCGGTCGAGGTGGTGCGGGGCGCGCTCGGCGGCGACCCGCGGCTGGTGGTGGAGGTGCCGGACTCCTCCGCCGCGCTGCACCGCGCGGTGGGCGTCACCGGAGACCAGTACGACGCGATCGCGGCGGTCACCACGAGCGCCGACGGCTCCCTGGCGCCGGGCTCGCCGCTGCACGTCTTCCTCAACCCGGAGGTGTACGACGGTCTCGGCCCCGCGGCCGGGCAGGTGGTGATGAGCCACGAGGCGGTGCACGTCGTGACCGAGGCGCCCTTCGCCCAGTCGGTGCCGTTGTGGCTGCACGAGGGGTTCGCCGACCACGTGGCGCTGCGCGATGTGGAGCTGCCGCTGGCGACGACCGCCGGACAGATCCGGCAGCGGGTCCGTGAGGACGGCGTGCCCGACGCGCTGCCCTCGCGGGTGGACTTCGACGCCGAGGGCCACCACCTGGGAGCGACGTACGAGGCCGCCTGGCTCGCCTGCGAGGTGCTGGCCGCCCGCGGGGGGGAAGATGCCCTGGTGGGGTTCTACGAGGCGATGCTGGACGGCGGCGACCTGGACGAGGAGCTGCGGCGACGGTTCGGCTGGACCACCGCCGACCTGACCGACGCCTGGCAGCAGCGGCTGCGCGCCGTGGCGGACGGTGGTTGAGGTGCGAGCTTGCGAGCCTCGAAACCACCGCGCCCCGACCGAC
>CAZJDU010000031.1:0-4087 GCA_964544855.1 uncultured Nocardioides sp. | reverse complement strand
GACGGTGGTTGAGGTGCGAGCTTGCGAGCCTCGAAACCACCGCGCCCCGACCGACCGTCGGCAGCGGCGGCTGAGGCGCTGGGAGTCCCCGTGAGGAGCCCCGAGACCATGACCACCCGCGTCGCCGCGGTGACCGCCCTCGTCGGCGCCGTGGCGTTCGTCGTGGTCGCGATCTGGCTGGTGCCGTGGGACCCGGTGCCGGGAGGGACCCCCGAGCCGGTGCCGACCGGAGACGTCTTCACCGCCGCGGAGGTCGACCGGGCGGAGAGCTTCTACCGCTGGTCGCGGCTGTGGAGCTGGAGCTCGCTGGCGGTGTCGCTGGCGGTGGCCTGCTGGCTGGGGTTCGGTCGGACCGGACGCCGGCTCGCCGAGCGCACCCGCGGACCGTGGTGGCTGCGGGTGGTGCAGGTGGTGGCGGCGGTGCTGGTGATCGGCCGGGTCGTGACGCTGCCGTTCGCGATCGGGCTGCGTCAGCTGCTGCTCGACGAGGGGCTCAGCACGTCGTCGTGGCCGTCCTGGGGGTGGGACGTGGTCAAGGGCGAGCTGCTGGACATCGTGGTGACCGGCATCGCGGTCATCGTGCTGCTGGCGTGTGCGCGGCGGTGGCGCCGCGCCTGGCCGGCCGTCGCGGGGGCGCTGCTCGCGGCGCTGGTCGTGCTGGGCTCGTTCGTCTATCCGATCCTGGTCGAGCCGCTCTTCAACGACTTCGCCTCGATGCCCGACGGTGACCTGCGCAGCGAGATCCTCGCGCTCGCCGACGAGGAGGGCGTCGCGGTCGAGGAGGTGCTGGTGGCCGACGCGTCGCGCCGTACGACGACGCTCAACGCCTACGTCTCCGGGTTCGGCGACACCCGCCGGGTGGTGGTCTACGACACGCTCGTCTCGGACCTGCCCGAGGAGCAGGTGCTCTCGGTGGTGGCGCACGAGCTCGCGCACGCCCGCTACGACGACGTGCTCATCGGTACGACGCTCGGCGCGGCCGGTGCGCTCTTCGGGGTGGGCGTGCTCGGCCTGGTGACCGGGTGGTTGACCCGCCGGGGCCGTCCCGGCATCCAGGAGGTCACCGCTGTGCCGCTGGTGCTCGCGCTCGTCGCGATCGGCGGGGTGCTCGCCGAGCCGGTGCAGAACGGCATCAGCCGTCGGATCGAGCTCCGCGCCGACGTGGTCGCGCTCGAGGCGACCGCCGACCGTCCTGACTCGGTGGACGCCTTCGTCGAGCTGCAGGTGCAGCTCGCGCTGCGCTCGCTGGCCGATCCGACGCCGCCCGGCTGGGCGCACTGGTGGTTCGGCTCGCACCCGACGGTGCTCGAGCGGATCGCGCTCGCCCGCGCCCACGGTGGTTGAGGTGCGAGCGTCCGGCGGTGGTTGAGGTGCGAGCGTGCGAGCCTCGAAACCCGCCGGCTCAGCGGTAGAGCCGGATCCCCACGAGCGCGGCGATCATCATCACCACCGCGATGAGCGCGATGAGCAGCAGGTAGGACACGGCGGTGCCGCCGCGGTCGCGGTGCCCGGACGCGATCAGCGATGCCAGCGTCATGAAGTAGCGGAGCATGATGCGGTGCTCCCTCCTCGCGATCCCAGGCCATGCGGCCGCACCATCCCGGATGTCGGGAGCCTCGCCGATCGGCTGCCGGACGGGAAAGGCACGAAGGGACGAAGGTCCCTAGCCAGTTGTGACTATTGCTGATACAGGCGCGTTCAGGGTTGCACCGTGGACAGCAGCCCGATCCGCATCGCGGTGACCAGCGCCTGGGCGCGGTTGGCGGCGCCGAGCTTCTGATAGATCCGCGCGATGTGCGACTTGGTGGTCGACTCCGAGAGATAGAGCCGTTGGCCGATCGCACCGGCGCCGAGCCCTTCGGCGAGCAGCAGCAGGACGTCGTGCTCGCGCTCGGTCAGCGCGGGGGTCTGGCCGGAGCGGCGGCGCTTCACGGCGTCGGCGAGGCCGGCGCACACGAAGGAGCCGGGCGCGACGGCGGAGTGTCGCGCCGCCTTGATCACCTCCGAGGCTGCGGCGTCCTTGCCGACGAACCCGGAGGCGCCGGACTGCATGGCGGCGAAGATCTGGTCGTCACCCGAGTGCATCGTGAGCACGATCAGGCCGGTGGAGCGGCTCTGCTTGCGCACGGTGCGCACGATGTCGAGGCCGGTGCCGTCCTGCAGCTGCAGGTCGGCGACGATCACGTCGGGCCCGAGCGCGTCGTACTGGGCGACCGCCTCCGCGACCGTGGCCGCCGTCCCGACCACCTCCATGTCGGCCTCCATGTCGATCACGGCGCCCAGCCCGCTGCGGATCAGCTCGTGGTCGTCGACGAGCAGCAGCCGGATGGTGGTGTCGGTCATCGGTCCTCCAGCTCTGCCCCTGGCGTCGGCCGGTCGGGGCGCTCCCCATCAGCATGCAGGTCGACGGTGACGACAAGCCCGCGCTCGCCTCGGTCGCGTACGGCGAGCCGGGCTCCGATCAGCTTGGCCCGCTCGCGCATGATCTCGAGGCCGTGGCTGTCGCTGCGGCCGGCCTGCAGCCCGACGCCGTCGTCGGTGACGGTGATCCTCGCATCCGGTGCGTAGACCTGGCAGTGCACCTCGATCGAGGTGCACCGTGCGTGGCGCACGGCGTTGTTGATGGCCTCCTGCGCGATCCGGAAGAGCTCGGCCTCGATCTCGGGCCGGAGCCGGGCGGGCTGCTCGTCGAGCCGCACCCGCACCGGGATGCCGGAGGCCTCGGACTGGTGACGCGCGACGGCGCTGATCGCGGCGCCGAGGCTCTCGTTCTCACCGATGCTGGTGCGCAGGTTCATCACCGAACGACGTACCTCGGCCACGACCGAGGTCACCCGGCTCCGCAGCGCCGCGAGCTGAGCCGCCTGCCGCTCGTCCATCGGGCGCGCGGCGATCGCGTCGACGAGGTAGCCCAGCGAGGCGATGTCCTGCGCGACGCCGTCGTGCATCTCGCGGGCCAGCCGCTGCCGCTCGTCGGCGGTGGCGGTGTCGCGGAACTGCGCGAAGAGGAGAGCGGTGTCGAGCTTGACCGCGCTGGGGGACAGGTCGGAGGAGAGCCCGTCGACGTCGATCTCGCGCTCCGCATCCGCGCCGAGCAGCCCGGCCACGATCGCGTGGTCGCCGGCGGCGAACGCGAAGACGAAGCCGTCCTGAGTGGGCCGGGCGCGGGCCCAGGCGCGGACTGCTGCGGACTCGCAGGCGCCCGCGTCGCCGAGGGGCAGCTCGGTGGTGGCCGCGATAGGCGCGAGCGTGTCACCGCGCGGCACATAGAGCACCAGGCCCCGGTTGGGGAGGCGGTCTCCGACCACTGCCAACATCTCGCCCCCGAGCGACGTGACGTCCAGTCCGGAACTCAGGTTACCCGAGAGGTCGAGCAGCTGGCGGAGCAGCTGCTGCGCGTCGCGGTACGACGCGAGCGGGTCGCGGGTGTCGGGGCCGGCGAAGGTGGAGCTCGCGACCAGGCTGAGCCCCACGCCGGCCATCGACCAGGTGAAGATCGACACGCCCTGCTCGGCGGTGATCTGCTGCCACCACATCAGGCCGAAGCTGACGACGGCCACCAGCTCGAAGGCGACGGCGCGCACCATGGTCCGCACACCGGCGACGGCGGTGGCATAGAGCGGGGGCACGGCGAGCGCGGCGAGGATGCCGAGGGAGTACTCCATGCCGAGCGCGCAGATCACGCCGACGATGGCGGCCTCGATCGTCGCGGGGAGGGTGAGCTCCCAGTCCTGCCGGGTGACGGTGACCGCCTGATAGATCCACAAGAGGCCGAGCGCCATGAGCGACATCAGCGCCTCGGAGTCGCGGAACCACAGCGCCGGCGCGCCGATCGCGAGCAGCGCGAAGAGCCGCGCCGCCGCGACGACGGCGAGGTTGCGATCTGTGAGCATGGAGCGTCGTGGGGGAGAGGTCACCGTGATCGAACTGTCTCATGCCCGGCCGGGTCACGGGTGGTACGGCGTGCCTCGGGCCGGGCGGACCGGTCGGAGGCGTCCGGGCAGACGAAACGACCACCTTCGGCCCCAGGACCGAAGGTGGTCGTCTCTTCGGGTGTTCCGGCCGACCCCCAGACGGCCGGAACACC
>CAZJDU010000030.1:0-32601 GCA_964544855.1 uncultured Nocardioides sp. | reverse complement strand
GGAGGCCGAGCAGCCGGAGCAGCCGGAGGCCGAAGAGCCCGCCGAGGAGCCCGAACCGACCGGTGGTGTCGATGAGGCTCCGGTGGCGCGGACCACGCAGCCGACGACCACGGTGGTCACCCGCACGCGGCGTCGCTCGGCGAGCCGTCCGGCCGGGCCGCCCCCGGGCGCGGCCCAGCAGGCATCGGGTGCGCCGTCCGACGACCCCGACCAGCCGGCCCTGATCGGCGACATCGGCGCGCCGCTCGAGCACGGGGCCGTGGAGCCCAACGTGGCGTCGGTCGAGCCGGGTGCCGAGGCCGAGGCGGCCGAGGAGACACCGGTGGAGCACGTGCCGGTCAAGAAGAAGGGCTCCCGCAAGCGCTGAGTGGCTTCGGGAGGGGGCCGTATCCTGATCGCCGTATGTCGCTGACCGCCACGCACCCCGTGCTCGCACCCGCCACCCGGCTCCGAGGGCCGGCGTGGCGCCGCGCCCGTGGTGTCATGACCGGGACGGTCTGTGGCCTCGGCGCGCTCGCCGGTCACCAGCTGGCCGGCGGCGAGGTGTCGATGGTGCCGGGGGTGCTCGCCCTCGCGTGCACCGTGCTCGGCGGGGCCGCGCTGGCTCGCCCCGATCGGAGCGCCCCGGTGCGTGTCGCGCTGCTGGCGGTCGGCGGCCAGGTGATGTGCCACGGGATCTTCCTGATGTCGCCGCAGGCCGGTGCTCACGACCACACCGCCCCCGCGACGGTCACCGGCGGCGGTGACCTGGCGGCGATGCTGCTCGTGCACGGAGCCGTGGCGCTGGTGACGATCGGGTTGGCCCTCGGTGCGGACCGAGCTGTGCGCGATCTCGCTCGCAGCCTCGTCGCCTGGCTGCTGCCGGCGCTGCCACGCACGGTCGACCTCCCCTACCTCCGCCGACCGGCGCCGGCCGGTCGCGCTGCCGGTGCGCCGACTGCGGTCGAGCGCAGCACGGAGCCGGCGCGCGGGCCACCCCGAGCCCCGCGCCTCCACCTCCTCCTCCCTGCGTAGTCGGCACCCGGTCGGGTGAACGGGCCGCCGACCGCGCCCATCGGGCGCGCGATGGCGCGCCCTCACACCGAACGGACACGACCACATGAAGCACGCCTCCCTGGCCGCCCTGTGCGGCGCCACCCTGTTGACCCTCGCGGGGTGCGGTGGCACCGACAGCAGCACCGACGCCGATGCATCGCCGGCAGCGGCCGAGAACAGCACCCAGGCCGACGCCCTCGACATCAGCGACCCGTGGGTGAAGGCCGCGGACTCCGGCATGACCGCAGGCTTCGGCACACTCAGCAACAGCAGCGACAGCGACGTCGTGGTGACCGCGGCCGAGTCGCCCGCGGCACCGATGGTCGAGCTCCACGAGGTCGTCGACGGTGACGGCGGGATGGCGATGCAGCCCGTCGAGGGCGGCTTCACCGTGCCGGCCGGCGGCGAGCTGGTGCTCGAGCCGGGCGGCTACCACCTGATGCTGATGGACCTCGCGGAGCCGATCGAGCCCGGCGCCACCGTGGAGTTCACGCTCACGATGGGCGACGGCAGCACCACGGAGGTCGAGTCGACCGTCAAACGGTTCACGGGTGCCGACGAGAGCTACCGGAGCGGGTCCGACGGGGACGCGCACAGCGGCCACGACGACTCCTCGCACGAGGCCGAGTGATGGCCGGCGGTCCACGCTGGGACCGCCGGCACCTGCTCCGCACCGGCGCCGTCGCCCTCGGCGGCGCCGGTGTCGGCTGGAGCTCGTCGGCGGCGCTCGCCGCAGCTCGTGCGACGGACGACCCTGCCGCGACGTCGGTGACGCTCTCGCCGAGCGCCGGCTCGGAGACGGTGCCGTTCCACGGTGCCCACCAGGCCGGTGTCGCCACGCCGGCGCAGGCCCACCTGGCGCTGCTCGGCATCGACCTCACCGCCGACGTGGACCGCGCCGGCCTGCGCCGGCTGATGCGGCTGCTGACCGACGATGCGGCGCGGCTCAGCTCCGGGGAGGCGGCACTGGCCGACACCGAGCCCGAGCTCGCCATCGTGCCGTCGCGGTTGACGGTCACCTTCGGTTTCGGGCCGCGGGTGGTCGAGGACCTGGTGTCCGGTGCGGGCCGGTTCCCTGCGATGCCGGACTTCGCGACCGACCGGCTCGACCCGGCATGGGGGCAGACCGACCTCGCGGTGCAGATCTGCTCCGACGATCCGATGAGCGTCGCGCACGCTCGCCGGATGCTGCTCAAGGACCTGCAGGGGTTCGGCACGCTGCGCTGGCAGCAGGAGGGCTTCCGCCGGGCGCGGGGCAGCACGCCGGAGGGCACCACCATGCGCAACCTGATGGGACAGGTCGACGGCACCGTCAACCCCGCCGAGGCCGATCCGGACTTCTCGTCCCTGGTGTGGGCAGGGGCCGGGTCCGGCCTCGAGGGCGGGACGTTCCTGGTCGTCCGCCGGATCCGGATGCACCTCGGGACCTGGGACCGGGTCGATCGGAGCGGGCGGGAGGCCGTCGTCGGCCGCCGGCTCGACGACGGCGCGCCCCTGACCGGCGCGCGGGAGCACGACGAGCCCGACTTCGACGCGACCGACGAGTACGGGTTCCCGGTGATCGACCCCGCGAGCCACATCGCCCGCGCACGCGGAGACGACGACCCGGGCGAGAGGTTCCTGCGCCGGGGCTACAACTACGCCGTGCCCGACGACTCCCGTCCCACCGGCGAGGACTCCGGGCTCGTCTTCATCGCCTTCGCCGCCGACGTCGAGCGCCAGTTCGTGCCCGTGCAGCAGCGGCTGGCTCAGCAGGACCGGCTCAACGAGTGGATCACCACGATCGGCTCGGCGGTCTACGCGGTCCCGCCCGGTGCCGCCGAGGACGGCTACGTCGGCGACGGGCTGCTGGGCGAGGGAGGAGCACGATGACGGGGCGGGTGGTCGCGACCGTGGTCGCCGCCGTGGTCACGGTCCTCTCCGTGGGATGGGGCGGTCCGGCCGCTGCCCACGCGACCCTTCAGGCGACCTCTCCGGCCGACGACGCCACGGTCGCGGAGCTGCCGGAGCAGGTCGGGCTGACGTTCTCCGAGGAGATGAGTGCGCCGGCGTACGTCGTCGTCACGGCGCCCGACGGCAGCGCGGTGACCTCCGGGGACCCGGAGGTCACCGGTGCTGAGGTGGCCCAGCCGTTGGACGGAGCGGGGGAGCGTGGCACCTACACGGTCGCGTTCCGGGTGTTCTCAGCCGACGGTCACCAGGTCTCGGGCCGCTTCCTGTTCCACGTGGGGGAGCGGTCCGAGCCGGCGCCGGCGGCGGACGGTACGACGGCCGCCGACGCCGCTGAGGGCGACGCGAACCCCGCGGGAGGCCCCGCAGCGGTGGGCGCGTCCGGCTCCTCCGGAGACACCGCGGGCTGGACCCTGCACGCCGTGATCGGTGCCCTGCTGCTCGGCGCTGCAGGACTGCTCTGGTGGCTGTCCCGAGTCCGACCCGGTTGACCCGGCCGGCGTGCGCGAGGCCGGTGGTGCCGGTATCCGACCCACCACGATCCCGGCCAGCGCACGCCGTGCGATGGCCGGGATCGACGGGCATGATCGCGTACAGGCCGCCCTGATCGCGTACAGCCTCAGTTGGCGATGCCTCCGCAGAGCACCGGAACCGTCGCCTCGAGCGGGATGGCGGGGTTCAGGGACGAGCCCCGGCTCGCGAACTCGTCCTCGGGGTCGAAGGCGTAGGCGCCGTTGCCGTCGAAGTCGATGCCGTGCACCACCACCTGGACGCTGCCGGCCTCGTCGAGCGCCGCCTGGTTGCGGAAGGTCCGGCTGTAGCCCAGGTTGCCGTCCTCATCAGCGACCGGGAACCGGTCGAGCGCAAGCGCGCTCGCCGCGGTGGTGTCGCCCGACGTGGTGAGTGAGGCGATGATCCCGCCGTAGAAGGGCACTCCGTCGGCGACGGTCACCACGCCGTCCGGTCCGGCGGCGGCAGGCCCCGGGCATCCCTGGTCCGTCGGGTCGCCGGCGACACCGTGCAGGTGCATGGCGTGCGGGAGGTTCGGCGCGAGGCCGCTGGCCTGCACGGTGACCTGGACCTTGCCGTTGGGCAGCGACTTCACCCGGGTGGTCCCACGGGCGGCGGCGTTCGGGACGTCGTCCGACTGGACAGCGGTCAGGCCGTAGCGATAGCTGCCGACCCTGTCGGACGGGTTGTCGTCGTGGGCGGCCAGGGCCGGCGCTGCTGTCGCGACGGCGGCCAGCGCGATCGCCGCTCCGATCGATGCCGTGGTGCGAGGGTGTCTCATCGATGCTCCTCCGTGGGTTCGGTCGTGGACGGACGCACATCGGCAGACCGCGCGCGGCGAGACGACGTGCAGGTGTGATTCGCCACAGGACGCGAACCGGATGGGTCGCGGGGGAGCGGGGCCCGCGTTTTGCGGTCCGGGCAGGGCCTTCCGTACTATGGAACGTCGGTGCGCTCCGGCGTGCCCCTCTGCCTGGCATCCGGCCGGCGTCCGTCGTCCCTCGAGACGGACACCGGCGTGCCGCAGACCCAGACGTGATGAGCAGTATCGACCAGTGACAAGGAGACCGCGGTGTACGCGATCGTGCGCGCAGGTGCGAAGCAGGAGAAGGTCGCTGTCGGCGACGTCATCGAGATCGACAAGGTCTCCACGGCGGTCGGTGACACCCTGACCCTGCCCGTGGTGATGGCGGTCGACGGCGAGACCGTGACCAGCACCGGTCTCGACAAGGCGGCCGTGACGGTCGAGGTGCTCGACAACGTCAAGGGCCCCAAGATCGTCATCCAGAAGTACAAGAACAAGACCGGCTACAAGAAGCGCCAGGGTCACCGCCAGAAGTACACCCAGGTCAAGGTCACCGACATCTCCCTGTGAGCACCGGCTCACCAGCGCACACGAAGGACTGAGCAGACATGGCATCCAAGAAGGGCGTCTCCTCCACCAAGAACGGCCGCGACTCCAACGCACAGCGGCTCGGTGTCAAGCGCTTCGGTGGTCAGGCCGTCGGCGCGGGCGAGATCCTGGTGCGGCAGCGCGGCACCCACTTCCACCCCGGCGACAACGTCGGCCGCGGTGGCGACGACACCCTGTTCGCGCTGGCCGCCGGCTCGGTCGAGTTCGGCAAGAAGCGCGGCCGCAAGGTCGTCAGCATCGTCCCGGCTGAGTGACGACGCTCGGCGGTTGAATCGGGGGTTTCCGGAGGTTGAGTCTCGGACTCTGGTGGTGTCATTCGCGGGTGAGTGGCACCACCGATCTCGTTGGCCACCAGAAGCCGAGACTCAACCTCCGAAAACCCCGACTCGACCTAAGAGACTGATCACATGGCCGTCCCCACGTTCGTCGACCGGGTCACCCTCCTCGTGGCAGCAGGGCGTGGTGGCAACGGCGTCGCGTCGGTGCACCGGGAGAAGTTCAAGCCGCTCGGCGGGCCCGACGGTGGCAACGGGGGCACCGGAGGGTCGGTGATCCTGCGGGTGGACCCGGACGTCACCACACTGGTCGACTACCACCACAGCCCGAAGCGCAAGGCCGAGAACGGCGGGCAGGGCGCCGGCGGCCGGCGCAACGGCGGCAACGGCGCCGACCTGGTGCTCCCGGTCCCGGACGGCACCGTGGTCACCCGCCGGGACGGTGAGCCGGTCGCCGACCTCGTGGGCGCCGGCACCGAGCTGGTCATCGCCCAGGGCGGGCGGGGTGGCCTGGGCAATGCCGCGCTGGCCTCCACCACCCGCAAGGCACCGGGCTTCGCGCTGCTCGGGGAGCCCGGTGACGAGCTGGAGATCGTGCTCGAGCTCAAGGTGGTCGCCGACATCGGCCTGGTGGGCTACCCGAGCGCCGGCAAGTCCAGCCTGATCGCGGCGATCTCGCGTGCGCGGCCCAAGATCGCCGACTACCCGTTCACCACGCTGGTGCCCAACCTGGGCGTCGTCGCGGCCGGCGACACCACGTTCACGGTGGCCGACGTGCCCGGGCTGATCGAGGGGGCCGCCGAGGGTCGCGGACTCGGGCACGACTTCCTGCGTCACATCGAGCGCTGTGCCGCCCTGGTGCACGTGCTCGACACCGCGACGATGGAGCCCGGCCGCAACCCGGTCGACGACCTCGACGTGATCGAGGACGAGCTGCAGCGGTACGGCGGTCTCGAGGACCGGCCGCGGCTGGTCGCGCTCAACAAGGTCGACGTGCCGGACGGTCGCGGCATCGCCGACCTCGTCGTGGACGAGCTGCGGGAGCGCGGACTGCGGGTCTTCGAGGTGTCCGCCGCCTCGGGTGAGGGGCTGCGCGAGCTGACCTTCGCGATGGCAGAGATCGTCGCGGCGCGACGGGCCGAGGAGGCGACCGCGGTGCCGGACCGGATCGTGCTCCGGCCGAAGGCCGTCGACGACGGCGGCTTCACGGTCGCCGCGACCGGCGCCGGCTGGCGGGTCCGCGGCACCAAGCCGGAGCGCTGGGTGCGCCAGACCGACTTCAGCAACGACGAGGCCGTCGGGTTCCTCGCCGACCGCCTCAACCGGCTCGGCGTCGAGGAGCGACTGCTCGAGCTGGGCGCCGAGGAGGGCGACACGGTGCTCATCGGTCACCCCGACGACTCGGTGGTCTTCGACTTCCAGCCGGCGGTGGACGCGGGAGCCGAGAACCTCGCCCGCCGGGGCGAGGACACCCGGTTCGCCGACGAGCGGCCGGCAGCGCGGCGGCGCAAGCAGATCCAGGAGCAGATGGACGACCGGGGCGAGGGCGAGACCCGGGCCGACGTGGCGCGCCGGTTCGACCGACCCGACCAGTACGGTCCCCGCACCTACGAGATCGGCTCGGAGGACGACCCGGACACCGAGGACGCCGGTGACTGACCGCGGCCTGGTGACCGCCGCGCGCCGGGTGGTGGTCAAGGTCGGGTCGTCGTCGCTGACCAGCCCCGCCGGTGGGATCGACCCCACCCGGATGCGTGCCCTGGTCGACGTGCTCGGCGCGGCGCGGCGTCGCGGCACGGAGGTCGTGCTGGTGTCCTCCGGCGCGATCGCCGCCGGGCTCGCCCCGCTCGGGCTCGCGAGCCGACCCCGTGGCCTGGCCGCCCAACAGGCCGCTGCGTCGGTGGGGCAGGGGCTGCTGGTGCACCGCTACACCGAGGAGCTGGCCCGGCACGGCGTGATCGCCGGCCAGGTGCTGCTGACCCTCGACGACATCACCCGCCGCGTGCACCACCGCAACGCCCACCAGACCGTGACCAAGCTGCTCGAGCTCGGCGTGCTGCCGATCGTCAACGAGAACGACACGGTGGCGACCAACGAGATCCGGTTCGGCGACAACGACCGGCTCGCCGCACTCGTGGCCCACCTCGTGCACGCCGACCTGCTGCTTCTGCTCTCCGACGTCGACGGCCTGTACGACGGGCCGCCGCATCGCCCCGGCGCCCGGCTGGTCGGCGAGGTCCGCACCCAGGCCGACCTCGACGGCGTCTCGATCGGCTCCGTCGGCT
Organism: uncultured Nocardioides sp.; assembly: GCA_964544855.1. Classification (GTDB taxonomy): domain Bacteria; phylum Actinomycetota; class Actinomycetes; order Propionibacteriales; family Nocardioidaceae; genus Nocardioides. Next base: position 25,132 of record CAZJDU010000030.1, on the reverse strand, counting down.
CGGCAGGGGTCGGCACCGGCGGCATGGTGACCAAGGTGGAGGCCGCGCAGATCGCGACCGACTCGGGCATCCCGGTGGTGCTCACCTCGGCCGGCAACGCGGACGCGGCGCTCGCCGGTGCGGAGGTCGGCACGTTGTTCCACCCGACGGGCCGGCGCCGGCCGATCAGGCTGACCTGGCTGCGTCACGCCACCGACACCAAGGGTGCCGTGGTGCTGGACGCCGGCGCGGTGCGGGCGGTCGTCGAGCGCCGTGCCTCGCTGCTGGCGGCTGGGATCACCGACGTCTCCGGGTCGTTCAGCGCGGGGGACCCGATCGAGCTCCACGACCCCGACGGCCGGGTGGTCGGTCGGGGCCTGGTGAACTTCGACTCGGGCGAGATCCCTGCGCTGCAGGGTCGCTCGACCCGCGACCTCAAGCGCGAGCTCGGCGCCGAGTACGAGCGCGAGGTCGTCCACCGCGACGACCTGGTCCTGGTGTGAGCGGACTCCCGGGTCGGGTGGCGGTCGCCGCCGTCACGGTGGTCCTGGTCCTGCCGGCCGCGCTCGTCACCTTGGCACGGTTGGTCGAGCCGCCGATGGCGGTGGCGATCCAGGTCGAGGCGTTCACGCCGTACGCCCTGCCGCTCTACGCCGCGGCGCTGCTGCTCCTCGCGGCGGCGCTGGTCCTGGCCCGGCGCCGCGGCGGGTCCGGGCGCCCCGCCGCGGTCGTCGCCGTGCCGGCCGTCGCCGGGCTGGTGCTGCACACCGTGTGGTTCGCACCCCTCGTCGTGGGCTCGACCCCGGCGGCCGACGACGGGGAGATGACCGTGCTGACGGCCAACGTGCTGCGCGGCCGCGCCGACGTGGAGGTGCTCGTCGCCGACGCCCGGGAGCGCCGGGTGGACCTGCTGGTGGTCAACGAGATGACGCCGCGGAGCCTCGCCGCGATGGAGGCCGCGGGCCTGGCCGAGCTGCTGCCGCACGCGGCGGGGAGGCCCGACCCGGACCGCGGCACCCGCGGCACCATGGTCTTCGCCCGCCAGCCGGTGCGGGTGGTCGAGCAGGTCGACACCGAGCTCGACTCGCTCGTCGTGGAGGTCGGGTCGCTCACCGTGCTCGCGGTGCACCCGCTGCCGCCGCTCGAGGCCGGGCCGTGGCTCGCCGAGCATGACGCCCTGCTCGCCGCCGCTCGGGAGCACCGGCCGGACCTGGTCATGGGTGACTTCAACGCCACCCTGGACCACGCTCCGCTGCGGGAGTACGGCGACCTCGGCTACCGCGACGCCGTGGAGCTGACCAACGGCGGCCTGGTGCCGACGTGGCCCACGATGCGCGGCCCCGGTCTGATCGGCCTGGCCGGTGTCCTGGGGCCGGCCGCACAGATCGACCACGTCCTGGTGGACCCGCGGTGGACGGTGCGGGAGGTCGCCACGGTGGACCTCGCCGGCACCGACCACCGCTACGTCGTCGCGGAGGTCGCCCGCTCGCTCGTCCCCTGAGCCGCCTGCCCCTCCCGTCAGCCTCGGGGCCCGCCGATCCGGAGCTCTTGCCGAAGCGCCACGGCAGAGCGATCCCACCGATCGGCCCGGCGCCGGCCTCCGCCGTGCGGAACATCCGGGCGTGGACCGCACCACGCGCCGTGCCTGTTGCTGGCTCAGGTGCAGCGTCTCGGAGGCGATGGTGGGCAGTCTCACCCGTCTGCCGGAACGGAGGAGACGTGCACCACGCCGCCGTCGCACACGTCGGGTCCGAGCAGCCAGCGCAGGTGTGCCTCGTCCTGGCGGAGTGGCGCGCCCCTCCCGAGGGCGACCGGGAAGACGAGGAGGAGCGGCTCGTCGGCCGGGCCGTCGGCGAGCAGGCCACGGTCAGCGACCCGCCCCGCTGGCCGACGCCGTCCGTGCCGCTCGGTCCTTGGCACGACCCGTCAACCACGCGGCGACGACCCCCGTGACCAGGCCCCAGAACGGGGCGCCGAGGGAGAGGAAGCTGACGCCGGACGCGGTCACGAGGAAGGTCAGCAGCGGCGCCGTCACGTCGGGCTCGGCGAACGCGGCCGCGAAGGCCCCCTGCAGCGCCTTCAGCAGGGCCAGCCCCGCCAGCACGGCGACGAACGCAGCAGGGGCGGCCGCCAGCAGTGCGACCGAGAGCGGGGCCAGCATCCCGAAGCAGACGGCGACGACGCCGCACACCATGCCGGCGGCATACTGGCGCGTCCGGCGCCCCGACGCGACCAGCAGCGCGTTGGTCGGCCCGGTCAGGCACGTGCTGACACCGCCGAGCACCGCTGCCGGCAGCGACCACAGGCCGCAGGCCACGGTGACGAAACGCATGGGCGCGCGATGCCCGGCCGCCGACAGCACGGCCATGCCCTGGGCGTTCTGCACGAAGAGCACCGTCACGGCAAGCGGCAGCACCAGCTCGGCCGTGGCCGCCCAGGAGAAGGTCGGCGCCTGCACCAGCGGGACCGCCAGCGGACTCCCCGGCCACGCGATGCGCGACCCGGTGTCGGTCAGCAGCACGGCTGCAGCGCCGACGAGGACTGCCGCGACGACGGGCGGGACGACGGCGCCGACCGGCCGCACCAGCGAAGCGAGCACGAACGCCGCCACCATCGGGACGCCGACCCACCAGGTGGTGCCGATGCCCTCGACCAGGCCGGTGCCGAAGCCGAGGAAGACTCCGGCCACCATCGCCATGACGACAGGCGTCGGCAGGGCGGCCATCAGCCGGTCGACCTTGCCGAACAGGCCCACCGCGAGCAGAAGCACGGCCGTGAGGAGGTAGGCGCCGAGGACGTCGGACCAGGCCAGGTCGGTGGCGGCCTGGCCGACGAGGGCGGTGCCGGGGATGGTCCAGAAGAACGCGAGCGGCTGCCGGTAGGCCCAGGAGGCAGCGACCGTCAGCACGCCGTTGAGGACGAAGACCGCGAAGATCCACGAGCTGGTCGCCCGCGCCCCGAGCTCGGCGGCGCCCGCGGTGGTGAGGATCACGGCGACCGGACCGGTCATCGCGAAGATGGCGCCGACGACGCCGTTGCCGATCTCCGGCGTGCCGAGGTCGCGCCACACCCCGCCCGGCGTGGACACCGGACGGGGCGGCTCGACGACGCGAGCGAGGCGGGCGAGTGGGCTCACGCGGGCGCGGGCTCCACGTCGAGCTCGCGCCCGCGGGTCTCCTGCAGCGCGACCAGGCTGACGAGGCTCAGCACCGCGATCGCGGTGAGGAAGTAGCCCGGACCGGAGGAGCCCCAGCGTTCGATGATCGGCTTGGCCACGATCAGCGGCAAGGCTCCGCCGATGACGCCGGCAAGGTTGTAGGCCAGGCCGGCGCCGGTGTAGCGGTACTTGGCCTGGAACTGCTCGGGCAGGTACGCAGCCATCGGGCCGTAGCTGATGCCGAGCACGCACAGCAGCACGGTGACGGCGATCGTGAACCGGAGGAACGACCCCTCGGCCATGATCGCGAAGGCGAACGGACCGGCGACCACGCCGACCAGCAGGCCGACCATCAACACGGACTTCCGGCCGACCCGGTCGGACAGGATCGCCGATCCGATCACCGAAGCCGACATGCCGATCGCGCCGATGATGAGCGCCACGAGGATCTGGTTGAAGGTCAGGCCCAGCAGCTGGATGCCGTAGCCGGGCAGGAACGCGACGCCGACGTAGAAGGCGGCGAACGCGGTCGATACGATGCCGGCACCGAGCACGATCTGGAGCGACTGCGCCCGCAGGCACCTGAAGAACGGCAGCCGCACCTGCGCCCGCGAGTCCTTGACCCGCGTGAAGGACGGCGTCTCCGCGACGCTCATCCGCACCCACATGCCCACGGCGACCAGCACCACGCTTGCCAGGAAGGGCAGCCGCCACGCCCAGGCCTGGAATGCCTCGACGCCGACCGCGTTGAGGCAGAGGAGCATCGCACCGCAGGCGAGCACCAGGCCGACGGCGGGCCCGAGCTGCGGGAACATCGCGTACGTGCCGCGCCGAGCGGTGCCGGCGTTCTCGGTGGTGAGCAGTGCCGCACCGGCCCACTCGCCGCCGAGCGCGAAGCCCTGCAGGGCCCGCAGCGTCACCAGCAGTACGACGGCGGCCAGGCCGATCGAGGCCGCGCTGGGCAGCAGGCCGATCGCGAACGTCGAGCCGCCCATGATGAGCAGGGTGGTGACGAGGGTCGCCTTGCGGCCGATCCGGTCGCCGAAGTGGCCGAACACGATCGCGCCCAGGGGCCGGAACACGAACGCGACGCCGAACGTCGCGATCGAGGCCCACGTGCCGTCGGCGCCGCCGTACTCGGGGAAGAAGATCGCGTTGAAGACCAGGCCGGCGGCGAGGCCGTAGATCAGGAAGTCGTAGAACTCGATGGTCGTCCCGGCCAGCGACGCCGCGGCGACCCTGCCCATCGGCCTGTCGGGGGAGCCGGCCGGCGTGGCGGTGGCCGCTCCCACGGTGGTCCGTGTGTCGGTCATGTCCCTGGGTGTCCTCTCACTGGTGGAGCGCCCAGCGTGCCAACGCGTGACGCCAGTCACACGAGGGGATTGCCTAGCCCTGACCCGGACACCGATCCATCAGCACGAGCAATGGATCGACGGTCCCGGAGTGGGTCCGGACGAACGCAGCAGGGGCGCCGCCGGTGTGCCGACGACGCCCCTCCTCCGGCTGCTCGCAGGTCAGCAGGCGTCCGACCGGACCAGGTCGGCCGCCGACTCGCCGATCATGATCGTCGCGGCGTTGGTGTTGACGCACACCACCGTCGGCATCACCGAAGCATCGGCGACCCGCAACCCGGTGAGGCCGTGCACCCGCAGCTCGGGGTCGACGACGGCGTCCGGGTCCGTGCCCATCCGGCAGGTGCCGACCGGGTGGAAGTACGTGCCGGTCGCCCGCGCCGCGAACCGGCGGAGCTCCTCGTCGGTGGTGACGTCGGGCCCGGGCAGCACCTCGGCGCCCCGCCAGTCGGCGAACGCGTCGGTGGCGACGATGCGCCGTGCGGTCCGGATCCCCTCGACGATCCGCGCCACGTCGGCCTCGGCGCCGAGGTAGTCCGGGTCGATGAGCGGCGGGGTGTGCGGGTCGGCGTCAGCGATCCGCACGCTGCCCCGAGCCTCCGGGATGCACGCCACCCCCAGGGTGAACGAGTTCGCCGGTGCCTCGAGGTGCGGTGCGTGGAACGGCACGTGGATGAACATGATCTGCATGTCCGGTCCCGGCAGCTCCTCGGCGCTACGCCAGAGCAGCGACGTCTCGGCGTGGTTGGTCGCGCCGGTCGGGATCGGCTGCGTGGCCTCGTAGACGACGCCGCACAGCGGGTGGTCGTGCAGGTTGCGCCCCACGCCCGGGAGGTCGTGGACGACCGGGACGCCAGCCGCTTCGAGCTCGGCCGCCGGACCGATGCCCGAGAGCAGCAGCAGGCGCGGCGAGTCCACGGCGCCGGCGCTGAGCAGCACCTCCCTCCGCGCCGCTACCTGCCGCACGATGCCGGACTGCTCGTACTCGACGCCGTGGCAGCGGCCATCGGCCACCAGCAGCCGCCGCACGGGCGACGACGTCGCGATCACCAGGTTCGGACGCTCGTCCCGGACCGGCCGCAGGTAGGCGGCCGACGTCGACTGCCGGGCGTCGTCGGCGATGGTGAGGTCGTGCCAGCCCGCCCCCTCGGCGGCCTCGGTGTTGAAGTCGGCGGTCACCGGGAACCCGGCCTCACGGGCAGCGTCGATGAAGACCCCCGAGATCGGGTTCGGCTGCTGCGAGGTCGCCGGTCGCAGGGGGCCGTCGGTGCCGCGGGCCGGGTCGTCGCCCGGCACGGTCTCCATACGTCGGAAGTAGGGCAGCACCGATGCGTAGTCCCAGCCGACGCAGCCCTGCTTGGCCCACCTGTCGAAGTCGGCGGGATGGCCGCGCAGGTAGACCATCGCGTTGATGCTGGAGCTGCCGCCGAGCGTCCTGCCTCGCGGCCACGCATGGGTGAGGCCGTCGGTGCCGGCCTGTTCGACCGTCGTGTAGCCGTGGTCGACCTCGGTGTCCCACAGTGTGGGCCACGCGGGCGGGACGGCGAGCTCGGGCAGCGTGTCCTCGCCCCCCGCCTCGAGCAGGAGGACGGTCACGTCGGGATCCTCCGAGAGCCGGGCGGCGAGGACGCAGCCGGCGGATCCGCCGCCGACGACGACATAGTCGTACGCGTCAGCCTGATGGTCGTGGTTCGTGTCCATGGTCCTCACCCCTGTCAGAACGGGAAGCCGTGGGGCTGCGGACGGGAGGTGACCCACTGCCACGTCGTGAACTCGTCCCAGCTGCTCTGGGTGCCGAAGCGGCTGCCGTTGCCCGAGGCGCCGACGCCGCCGAACGGCGCGAAGGCGTCGTTGTTGAGCGTCTGGTCGTTGACGTGGACGATTCCGGTGCGCAGGCGGCGCGCGAGCCGGTTGCCCCGCTCGACATCCCCGGTCTGGATGGCAGCGACCAGGCCGTACTCGGTGTCGTTGGCGACGGCGACCGCCTCGGCCTGGTCGCGCACCACGACCACGGGCGCGACCGGTCCGAAGATCTCCTCCCGGAAGGCCGCCATCGACGCAGTGACACCCGACAGCACCGTGGGGGCGTAGAAGCTGCCATCGCGCGTCCCTCCGGCGCGCACCTGGGCACCCGCGGCCACCGACTCGTTGACGATCCGCTCGACGTTCGCGGCTTGGTGCTCGTTGATGAGAGGCCCTAGTGCGACCTGCGCCTTGAAGGGGTCGCCGACCGGGAGATCGGCTGCACGCGCGGCGAGCCGCTCGAGGTACTCGTCGGCGACGGACTCCAGCACGATGTGGCGGCCGGCCGTCATGCAGACCTGTCCCTGGTGGAGGAACGACGCCCAGGCGCCCGAGGAGCTCGCCACGTCGAGGTCTGCGTCGTCCAGCACGATGACGGCGTTGTTGCCGCCCAGCTCGAGTGAGACCCGCTTGAGCAGGCGGCCGGCGGTCGCGCCCACTTCCCGGCCCACGGCGGTCGACCCGGTGAACGCGATCATCGCGACGTTCGGGTCAGACGTCAGCGCAGCACCCGGCTCGGCGTCTCCCGGCAACACGTGGAGCAGGCCCTCGGGCAGGCCGGCCTCCTCGAAGAGGCGGGCGACGAGGACGCCCCCGGAGACTGCCGTCCGCAGGTCCGGTTTGAGCACGACCGCGTTGCCCAGCGCCAGTGCCGGAGCCACCGCTCGCATCGACAGCACGAGGGGGAAGTTCCAGGGGCTGATCACGCCGACGACGCCGAGCGGCGCGCGGCGGGCGGTACTCTCGCGACCGGCCTCGCTGGTGGGGAGCAGGCGGCCCCACGGCTGTGTCGGCAGTGCAGCCGCCTCCCAGAGCTCGCCCAGCACGAGGTCGACCTCGAAGGCGGCCTTGCCGGGGACGGCGCCGCCCTCGCGCACCAGCCACCGCTCGAGCTCCGCGCGGTGCTCCTCCAGCAGCTGCGCGGCGCGACGGACGACGGCCGCGCGCTGCGGTCCCGGCACCTCCGCCCACGCGGCCTGCGCCTCGAGCGCTCGCACCGCAGCCTTCGCGACGTCGCCGCCGTCGGCCACCCCGAACTCCGCGAGCACGGTGCCGGTCGCGGGCTCGATCGAGCGCGCGACCCCGGCACCGCCGGCCGTCCATCCGTTGCTGTGGAGCCGGCCCTGCCAGCCCTCCTGGTCGAGCAGTTCGCCCATGATCGCCACCTTCGTCGACGTGCCCGGCTGGTCCGGGCTGCAGCAGCAGCGTGCGCGTGGCGGCCGTCACGTCGTTGACGATCACTGCCGGTGCGCTTGACCGATCGCGCCAGTCCGGGCGCTGGGGGTCAGCACGCTGAGCGGCGGAACGCCGCCGGGGTGGTGCCGAACGCGGCACGGAAGGCCCGCGTCAGGTGCGCCTGGTCACGGTAGCCCCAGTGGCTGGCGATCGCCATGATCGAGCGACGGGCGTGCGCCGGGTCGGCAAGGTCGGCGCGCACGCCCTCCAGCCGTACCTCGCGGATGAGCGCCGCGACCGACTGGTCGGCGTCGGCGAAGAGCCGATGCAGCGTGCGGGGCGACATGTGGTGGGCTCGGGCGACGACGTCGTGGGTGAGGCCGGGATCGCCCACGTGGGCGTGGACCCAGGCCCGCACCGCGCAGCGCACGGCGTCGTCGTCGGGCTCGGGCAGCGACCCGTCGAGAGCGCCGGCCAGCAGGTGCAGTGCCGCCTCGCCCACGTGTGCGTCGCCGCCCCCGGCCCCGCCGGACCCGGCCCCGGCGGGGCCGTCGAGCAGACCGGTGAGCAGACCGGTGAGCATCGCCGCCGGCCCCGTCGCCGCCGACAGCTTGAGCGCCATGGCTTCCTCGAGCCGGCCGTGGGGCAGCCGCAGCGCCTCCCGCGGGACGGTGAGGACGGCGCACCGCCAGCCCCCTTCGAGGCGTAGGCCGTAGGGGCGCCCGGTGTCGTAGAGCGCCATCTCACCGGGCCCGATCCGGACCTCCCGGTCGCCCTGGCGCAGGGTCGCCGCTCCCGCCCTCTGGATGCACACCTTGAGCAGGTCGCCGGGCGCGCTGCGGATCGAGGACGCCGTGCGGACCAGCACCTGGGGAGTCCCCCGGACGTCGAACACACCGGCCCGGCCGAGTGCGGAGCAGCGGACGCTGCCCGTCGCGAGAGCCGCGCCGTCGTCGCTCCGGCCGGGACGCAGCTGGCCGAAGGTGTCGGCCATCGTGGCTGCCCACGCCGGATCGGCCAGCACGCCCATCAGGCGCCCTCACCACCGCGTGCGCGCAGCGCCGCCAGCTCTGCCCGCGAGCGGATACCGAGCTTCGCGTAGATGCGGGTGAGGTGGTACTGCACGGTCTTCACCGAGAGATACAGCTCGGAGGCGACGTCCTTGTTGCTGCGCCCCTGCGCGACGAGCCCGGCCACGGCCTCTTCCTGCGGGGTGAGGTCGTCGAACTCCCGGCCGGCGCGCACGGCGTTGACGCCACCCGCCGCGAGCTCGCGGTCGCACCGCGCCACGTAGGTCGCCGCCCCCAGGGCGAGGTAGGCGTCACGCGCCTGCGTGATCACGGCATCGGCCTCGGCGCGGCGTCCGGCTCGCCGCAGGGTCTGGCCGAAGGCGAAGCTCACGCGGGCACGGTCGTAGCGCAGCGGCAGCGGCTCGAGCAGCATCAGCGAGCGCTCGAAGCACGCTCGGGCGGCGTCGAGGTCGCCCCGCTGCCCGTGCCAGCGCCCCCGCGCGTAGGCGATCCGCGCCGACGCGGAGTCGTGGCTCACTGCGGCCGCCGCCTCCTCGTGGCGGGCGAGGAAGGCGTCGGCGTCGTCCTGCCGTCCGACGAGCACCAGTGCGTTGGCGTAGACGTCGGCCCACGGCCAGTAGCCGGGCAGGTTCACCCAATCGCGCGCCCACGGCTGGGTGAGGGGGGTGAGCGCCCGCACCACGGCGCCGTAGTCGGCGCGCGCCTCAGCGAGCGAGGCCCGGCCCAGCGCGGCAGGGACCCGCATCAGCTCGTAGTCGCGGCTGCCGGCGTCACCGATGCGCTGCGAAGCCTCGGCCGCCTCCCAGTCGCCGCGTAGGGCGAGCACCTGGGTGCGGGTCCAGGCGAGCAAGGGCACGAGCAGGCTCATCCCCGAGCCACGGGCGACCTCGAGGCCCGCGCTGGCCGTGCGCAGCGCGTCGTCCCAGTCGCCGGTGAGGAACTGAACTCTGGCGAGCCAGCCGCGGGCCCAGAGCGAGATCCGCAGCGAACCGCCGAGGAAGTCGGTCGGGACGGCGTTCTCGAGCTCCTCGCGCGCCCGGTCGGGGTCGTCGGCGGCCAGGTGGAGCCAGCCGGACGCCATCGTCACCCGCTGGGCGACCGGCCCCGCGGGGACCGCGGCGAGCAGCTCGCGGTAGCCGGCGAGCGCGACCTCGATGCCGTCGATCGGTGCGATGCCGAGGCCGCGGATCGCTGCCGCCTCGACCGCGGTCGGCGCCGCGGGCTCGACCAGCCCGATCGCCCGATCGGCCCAGTCCACCAACCCGCGTGGACGGCAGCGGGCGAGGTTGTGCAGAACGTGGCGCTGCGCGATCAACGACGCCGTGGCAGGGTCACGCTCCTCATTGACCAGCTCCCAGGCCCGGGCCAGGCGGCTCTCGGCCTCGGCCGGGCGGCCGCGCACCACGGCGAGATAGCCCAGCACGGCGTTGCGCAGCGGGGTCTCGCGCAGCGACTCGAGCTCGGCGAGGTAGCGGGACGCTCGGGGCACCTCGCCGGCACCGATCAGTGCGTCGACGGCGCGCAGCAGGCGCATGCCCTGTGCCTCGACGTCCCCGCTCGCCTGCGAGGCGAGCATGTGCAGGTCCGCCGCGACGGCCCAGCCGCCCTGTCGGGCGTGTTCGACGGCTTCGGCGTCCAGCCGTCGCGCCAGGTCGTCATCGGGCCGCGGACGCGCGAACCACTCGTGACGCAGCGCTTCCGTGGGGTTGGCGAGCTGGGCGGCGGCCCGGGCGTGCATCTCATTGCGCCCGAGCGGGCCGAGGTCGTCGAGGACTGCGCGGCGCACCACCGGATCGGGCAGCCGCACCCGGGTGGCGTGCTCGTCGAACGTCGCCAGGAGACCGGCACGCGTGGCCTCGTCGACCGCTCCCACCGCGACCTCGGCATCGGCCAACCCCGCGATCGACGCGGCGCGAGCCACTTCGACGGACCGGGCGTGCCGGTCGGCCGACTCGAGGACCGCGACAGCCCTGACCAGCGCCCGCCCGGAGTCCCCCAGGGCCCCGAGGGCGGATCGGACCGCACGCGCCGACGTGGCGGGGGCCGGCAGGGAGAAGTGGGGCGAGGTCCAGTCGGCAGGCGGAACGTCATCGAGCAGTTCCACGATGTTGCGCACCAGGCCCGCACCATGGCGGAGCAGCCGGTCGACCTGGCTCGCCGGCAGCACCAGTCCGCGCTGTTCGGCCAGAGCAGCGACGTCCTCGGACTCCAGCGCGTCGAGCGTGACCACGTCGTCAGCGGCGGCGCGGACACTGTCGTGGAGCAGGTGCCGCGGTAGGTCGTCCGCCGAGGGTCCACCGTCCGGCCCGTCTCGTCCGGGACACCGCCACCCGAGCACCACGAGCGATCTGCCGGCGGACCCGCGGCGAGCACTGACCAGCTCCTGCACGCTCCTCTCGTCCGCGAGGTGCGCGTCCTCGAGGACCACGACGGCCGTCCACCCGTCGCCGTGCGCATCGGTCCGGTCAGCGGGACCAGCGGTGAGGTCCAGGCCCGCGACGATCGATCCGGGTTCGGTCTCCCACGGCAGCCCGAGGAGTCGCCGCGCTCCGGGGATCGCTGCGGCGAGCGCGCGGACGAAGGTGCTCAGGCCACCTCCCGATGGAGCCGTCACGAGCACGAGCCGCGAACCCTGGCCGGGCGCGGGTCTCCCGATCTCACCGACCAGGGCGTCGAGCGTACGACGCCGGGACGGCACCAGGCGCGGCCCAGAGCTCACCGACCCACCGTAGGCCCTGGCGAGGTGTGCGGACGAGACTCGCTCAGCGCGTACCACGGCGACTCCCCGCCCGTTCAGTGCGTGGCCGGCTCCCGGTCGGGCGTCGCCTCACCCCGGGTCCCCGCCAGCGACGGGCAGCACGGTGCCGGTGATGTAGGACGCCTCTGGCGAGGCCAGGAAGCAGATCGCCGCAGCCTGCTCGTCCAGGGTGCCGTAACGCTTCATCAGTGACGAGTCCACGGTCTGGTCGATGTGCGCCTGGAACCAGGCACGCTCGGTGTCGTCAGCCGGTTCCGGGGTGCCGCGGGAGATCCGACGCGGCGGTGCCTCGGTGCCGCCCGGGGCGGTGGCGACCACGCGGATGCCAGCGTCGGCGTACTCCAGCGCGAGCGAGGCGGTGATGGCATTGATACCGCCCTTGGCCGCCGAGTACGGGATCCGGTGGATCCCGCGCGTGGCGGCCGAGGAGACGTTGAGAATCACGCCGCGGCTCCGCTCGACCATCCCCGGCAGCACGGCGCGACAGGCGTGCAGCGTGGTCATCAGCGACCGATCGACCTCGGCAGCGATCTCCTCGCCGGTGAACTCGGTGAAGGGCTTGAAGTTGATCGCGCCACCGACGTTGTTGACCAGCACGTCGACCCGGCCGAAGGCCTCGATGGCCCGTTCGGCGACCGCCCGCGCGCCCGCGTACTGCTCCAGGTCCGCGAGGACGGGCACCGCCGGGTGCCCCGACTCGGCGAGATCGTCGGCCAGCCCGGTGACCAGGTCGGATCGGTCGGCGAGCACCAGCCGGCCCCCTTCGGCGCCGATGCGACGGGCGACGGCCTCGCCGATGCCCTGCGCAGCACCGGTGACCACCACGACCAAGCCGTCGAACCGTCCGGGTGTGACGAACGCAGGTCGTGCGGCGGCCCTGGCGTCGGCCATGGCCCGGCGCATCGTCTGCTTCGAACGGTCCGCGTGGGCCACGATGAGTGCGCGGGCGGCGTCGCGGTGCCCGGCCTCGAAGGCGTCGACGATCTCGACGTGGTCCTGTGCGCACCGTGGATGGCACCACGTGGCATGGTCGAGGACCTCGGCCATCCGTCCCTTCACCCCGAGCGCCTGGTAGGCCTGCAGCAGGTGCTGGTTGCCGGTGAGGGCGAACAGGTAGTCGTGGAAGGCCGCGTTGGTCTCGGTGTACGCCGCCGCGTCGGTGAAGCGGTCGCCCTCGACGTAGGGCAGCGTGGACTCCGCTAGCAGCCGGTAGCCGGCGAGCTGCTGGCTGGTCAGCCGGCCCAGGGTGATCTCGAGTGCGCCGAGCTCGAGCGCCTGCCGCGCTTCGAAGAGGGCGTCGGAGGACTGCAGGTCGGGGTGTTCCTCGCCGATCTGGTACCCGTCGGAGGTCACGTCGAGTGCGGCCGGGACCGCTGGGCCGGGCAGCTCGACCGGTGGCGGCTCGTGCAGCGGTCCGACGTCGGCGGATCCGAAGATCCGCTGACCGGCGATGCCGGTGGCCTCACGCGCGACCTCGAGAGCCCGATGGTCGTCCCGGCCCACGTCTGGGCCCGGGGACGGGTCGGCACCGGACGGCGCCGGGGCGACCAGCTGCCCGGCGATGCGGCGGATCGCATCGCCGGGATCGGACGCCGGTGCGGGCGCATCCAGGCAAGCGCTCTCGACAGCGCTGAAGACCATCTGCCCCGTGATACCGCGGGCGTCCGGCGCTTCGTGCAGGTCCTCCGGACGGGTGGCTGCGGTGCGGGGGCCGGACTCCGGGGTCTCGACAGGCTCGACCACCGGACCAGGCTCGACCACCGAAGCGGCCTCGGCCACCCCGACCCCCTCGGCCGTGGGGACGTCCTCGGCTGCCGCGGTGTCCGGGGCGCCGGGCGCCGCGAGGGCGAACTTCTCGTAGTAGAAGCCGGTCGGCTCGAGGCCGGCGTCGGCGACGTGGCTGCGCACGGCCTCGACCATGGGTGGCGGACCGCACAGGTAGATCGCGACGTCGCCGTCGTACAGGTGCTCGGGTGCCATCAGGCTCGTCACGTAGCCCTTGTTGGTCGCCGTGCTGTCGGGGTCGGCGACGCAGTGGTCCCAGGTGAATGCCGGGAGATCGGCGGCGAGGGCCTCGATCGCGTCCAGCTGCACCAGGTCCTCGTCCGTGCTCACGCCGTAGATGAGGTGCGCCCTGCGGTCACTGCCTGCTCCCTGCAGCGCGCGGAGCATCGACAGCACGGGCGCCAGCCCGGTGCCGCCGGCCAGCAGCAGCACCGGCCGGCCGGCCTCCCGCAGGAAGAACGAACCGTGCGGGCCGGTGAAGGCGAGCTCGTCGCCCTCCCGGGCCAGGTCGGTGAGGTAGTCCGACATCAGGCCGCCGGGCGTGATCTTGATCAGGAAGGTCAGGCGCTCCTCGTGGGGCGCGTTGCTGAACGAGTACGACCTGGTCTCGGTCGTGCCCGGCACGGTGATGTTGACGTACTGGCCGGGCAGGAACGCCAGGTCGCCGCGGTTCGGGATGTCCACGGCGATCTCGACGGTCGTGGCGGTGAGGCGGTTGATCTCCACCAGCTCGCCGTGGAAGGTGGCCGCGCGGGTCTTGGCGACCTCCGAGGTGCTGGCGATCTCCAGCACCAGGTCCGAACGCGGCTTCATGCTGCAGGGCAACGCGTACCCGTCGGCGGCTTCGTCCTCGGACAGCGCGTCATCGAGGTACGCGCCGCCGTCGTACTCACCGGAGGGGCAGAGTGCCTTGCAGGTGCCGCAGGCGCCGTCCCGGCAGTCGAGCGGGATGTTGATCCGCTGGCGGTACGACGCGTCCGCGACCGTCTGGTCCTCCCGGCAGGTGATGAACCGGGTGACGCCGTCCTCGAAGGTGAGGGCGACCTGGTGGGTGTCGGTCTCGGATCGGGTGGCAGTCATGGCGGCCTCAGAAGTGGTAGACGTCGACCACGTGGTGGATGTAGTCGTTCTTCAGCACCACGGTCTTGCGACGGATGAGCGGGGAGTCGCCGGAGAAGTCGATCGTGTAGAACGACGTGCCGTAGTAGGGGTCGACGGTCTTGTAGCGGAAGTACATCGTGTGCCAGTTGAAGCGGACGTCGACCACGTCGCCGCGACGCTCGATCACCTCGACGTTGCTGATGTTGTGGCTCGTGCGCGGCTCCGGGATGGAGGTCGCCGACGACCGCTCGGTGCGGATGCGGAACACCCGGTCCTCGAGGCCGCCCTTGTTCGGGTAGTAGATCAGCGAGATGTCGGTCTGCGGGTCCTCGACGAGCCGGTCGTCGTCGGTCCATGCGGGCATCCAGTAGACGACGTCCTCCGCGTAGCACTCGAGCCACTTCTCGAACTCGCGGTCGTCGAGGTACCGGGCCTCGCGGTAGAGGAACTGCTCGATGGCGTTCTGGGTGATGAGCTTCGAGCCCGTGGTGGGGACGCGCTCGAGGGCGGTCACTTCGCGACCTCCTTCTCCAGGGCGCCGAGCATGGTGTCGCGCCAGTAGCCGTGCTGGACGGGGTAGAGACCCTCGTCCTCGTTCCTCATGCCGGCCGAGATGACACCGTCCATGCCGAGCGAGGTCGCCACCTCGTCGGGGCCGGTGAGCCAGTGCTCGGCGCCGCGGCTCATGTCGTTCCACGGCGCCGCGGATGCCTGGAAGGTGAGTTGGCAGGAGCGGAACTCCTCCAGGTCGTCGGGGGTCGCCATGCCCGAGGCGTTGAAGAAGTCCTCGTACTGGCGGATCCGCCACGCGCGCGACTCTGCGCTCTCGCCCTTGGGGGCGATGCAGTAGATCGTGACCTCGGTCTTGTCGGGCGCGATCGGCCGGAAGTGCCGGATCTGCGTGGAGAACTGGTCCATCACGTAGACGTTGGGGTACAGGCAGAGGTTGCGCGATCCCTTGACCATGAACTCGCCCTTGGCCTCGCCGAACTTCTCCTTCAGTTCCTCCATGCGGTCCCACAGCGGCCGGTCCTGCGGGTTGCCCGCCCAGGTCCACAGACACAGGTGGCCGTTGGGGTAGGACCAGTACCCGCCGCCGGACTTGCCCCAGCTGCCGGCGTCGAGCGTCTTGGTGGCGTTCTTCGACTCGCCGGTGCTGCGCCGCGATGTCGTCGCGGCGTAGTTCCAGTGAGTGGCGGTCACGTGGTAGCCGTCGGCGCCGTTCTCGGCCTGGACCTTCCAGTTGCCGTCGTAGGTGTAGGTCGACGAGCCGCGCAGGACCTCGAGGCCCTCGGGAGACTGGTCGACGAGCATGTCGATGACCTTGGTGGTGTCGCCGAGGTGCTCGGCGAGGGTCGCGACGTCGTCGTTGAGACTGCCGAAGAGGAAGCCCCGGTAGCTGTCGAAGCGCGCGACCTTCGTCATGTTGTGGGAGCCCTCGGTGTCGAACGACGCCGGGTAGCCGGCCCCGTCGGGGTCCTTGACCTTGAGCAGGGTGCCGTCGTTGCGGAACGTCCAGCCGTGGAAGGGGCAGGTGAGCGTCATCCGGTTGTCGGTCTTGCGCCGGCAGATCATCGCCCCACGGTGGGCGCAGGCGTTGATGAGGCAGGTGAGCTCGCCGTCCTTGCCGCGGGTGATGACGACCGGCTGGCGCCCGATGTAGGTGGTGAAGTAGTCACCCGGGCTCGGCAGCTGGCTCTCGTGGGCCAGGTAGATCCAGTTGCCCTCGAAGATGTGCTTCATCTCGAGCTCGAAGATCTCCTCGTCGGTGAAGATCCGGCGGTTGGCGCGGTAGACGCCGGCCTCCGGCTCCTCGACGACGGCGTCGGCCAGCACGTGGCCGACGCGCTCCAGCATCTCGGTCATGGCTTGCTCCCGGTCTCGGTCGGACATGGGTGTCGGTGACGGGAACTCAAGCACGGCGTGGCGGCCGTCACACCAGGGCATTTCCTAGGTCTGGACTAGGGTTGGATTCATTGCTGAAAGTTATGAATAAGGCGACTATTCGTCTTTGTGTTGCTGGATCCCCTCGATCTAGCGTGATGGCGTCGGGTGGCCCCCGCCCCACCGGACCGGACGAGAGGAGGTGACCTGGTGGACCTCAAGCAGCTGCGGTACTTCGATGCGGTGGCCGAGACCCTCCACTTCGGCCGGGCTGCCGAGCGTCTCCACCTCGCCCAGCCCGCCGTGTCCCAGGCGGTCCGTCGCCTCGAGGCCGAGCTCGGTGTCCTGCTCCTGGCGCGCACCACCCGCCAGGTCGCGCTCACGCCGGCCGGCGAGTTCTTCCACCGCGAGGTACGCCGCATCCTCGGCGATCTCGATGCCTCCGTGCTGGGTGCGCGCAGCATCGCCGACGGCAGCCGCGGCCTGCTGCGGGTGGGATTCACCGGAACCAGCGCCTTCACCCAGCTGGCCCGGCTCTCCCGCATGGTGCGCTCGGCGCTGCCGGGCGTCACCCTCGAGGTGCAGGCCGACCTGCTCACACCTGCCCAGGTCGAACGGCTCATCGACGGCCGGCTCGACCTCGGCGTGCTCCGCGGGCCGGTGGCCGAGCCGGGCATCGAGACCCGTCGCCTGCTGCAGGAGCCGCTCCTGCTCGCCCTCCCCACCGACCACCGGCTCGTGCCGGAGCCTGCTCTGGAGGTCGTCGACCTCTCCGCCGACGAGTTCGTGGCGTACGCCGACGCCCGCTCGGCGGTCAACGAGGCCGCCGTGTCCAGCTGCCTGCGCGCCGGCTTCTCGCCCGACATCACACACCGGGCACCCGGCACCGCCGCGCTGCTCGCGCTCGTCGCCGCCAACCTCGGCGTCGCGCTCGTCCCCGAGTCGGTGCGCAGCATGCAGCTCAAGGGCGTGGTCTTCCGCGACGTTGCCGGCGCCAGCACGATCGACCTCTCTCTGGCCTGGCGCGCAGACGAGCCGTCGGCGCTGGTCTCCGGCGCTCTCGACGTGCTCGACCGCGAGGGCTTCTACGACTTTCCCCGCGCCCCCGCCGCGCCGGCCACGCCCTCGCGAGGAGACTGCTGAGCAGCGGGCGCGTCCCCTCGGGCATGTCTCCCAGGTCCCCGCCTACGACGCGACGACTCCGATGCGATCTCGCTGCGCCGGCGTCGCTCGACGTGCGATCCGGCATGCCGTCGCTCCGCCGTCGTGCCAGATCGGCCGGACCCGCCGCTCGCTACGGCGCTGACGTGGGAGCCATGCCCTAGTCGCCGACGGCCTCGATGCCGCGCTTCACGATGAGCGGGTCGGGCCGGCCGACGACCTCGTGGTCCTTGCCGTCGTACTCGAACTGCTGGAGGTAGTGGCGCATCGCATTGAGCCGGGCACGCTTCTTGTCGTTGCTCTTGATCGTCGTCCACGGTGCCCACCGCGCGTCGGTACGACGGAACATCGACTCCTTCGCGGCGGTGTAGTCGTCCCACTTCTCCAGCGACTGGATGTCGATGGGGGAGAGCTTCCACTGCCGCACCGGGTCGACCTGCCGGATGATGAAGCGGGTGCGCTGCTCGGAGCGGGTCACCGAGAACCAGAACTTGGTGAGCGTGATGCCGCTCTCGACCAGCATCTTCTCGAACAGCGGTGCCTGCACCATGAACTGCTCGTACTCGTCGTCGGAGCAGAAGCCCATCACCCGTTCCACGCCGGCGCGGTTGTACCAGGAGCGGTCGAAGAGCACGATCTCCCCGGCGGTGGGCAGGTGCTGCACGTAGCGCTGGAAGTACCACTGCCTGGCCTCCCGGTCGCTCGGCTTGGTGAGGGCCACCACCCGGGCGTAGCGGGGGTTGAGGTGCTCCATGAACCGCTTGATCGTGCCGCCCTTGCCGGCGGCGTCCCGGCCCTCGAAGAGGATCACGTGGCGGCTGCCGCGCTCGTTGATCCAGCTCTGCAGCTTGAGCAGCTCGACCTGCAGCAGGTACTTGGTCTCGTCGTACACCGCGCGCGGCATCCGCTCGTCGTACGGGTAGTTCTCGCGCCAGGTGTCGACCGCTCGTCCGGCCGGGTCGAGCAGCACCGGGTCGTCGTCGTGGTCCTCACCGATCGTGTGCCCGTCGATCTTGAGGCGGTCGATGTACTCACGGACGTCCAGCAGCATGGACGAGAGGCTAGGTGTCGCGGATGAACGGCCGGTGACATCGGCGGTTCGTCGGCCGTCCCGGCGGCGACGTACGCTTGGGGACCGATGAGCGCGCCGGTCTACCTCGATCACGCCGCGACGACGCCGATGGCGGACGTCGCGGTGGAGGCGCTGACCGCGCAGCTGCGCGAGGTCGGCAACCCGAGCTCGCTGCACGCCTCCGGGCGGCGCGCCCGCCGCGTCGTCGAGGAGTCGCGGGAGACGATCGGGCAGGCGCTCAACTGCCGTCCTAGCGAGGTGGTGTTCACCTCCGGTGGCACCGAGGCCGACAACCTCGCGCTCAAGGGTGCCTACTGGTCGCGCCGCGAGGCGGATCCCGCTCGTGCCCGGATCCTCGCCAGCTCGGTCGAGCACCACGCGGTGCTCGACCCGCTCTACTGGCTCGGCGAGCATGAAGCGGCCTCGATCGTCGAGCTCCCCGTCGACCGTGACGGCCGGCTCGAGATCGACGCGCTCCGTGCCGCTGTCGCCTCCGACCCGGAGTCGGTGTCGCTGGTCACCGTGATGTGGGCCAACAACGAGGTCGGCACCCGGCAGCCGGTGACCGAGGCGGTCGAGATCGCAGCGGCCCACGAGATCCCGCTGCACACCGATGCGGTGCAGGCACTCGGTGCGGTGCCGGTCGACTTCGCCGCCTCCGGGGTGGACGCGATGTCGCTGTCGAGCCACAAGATCGGCGGGCCGCACGGTGTCGGCGCGCTGGTGGTGCGCCGCGAGCTCGAGCTCACCCCGCTGACCCACGGTGGCGGCCAGGAGCGGGACCTGCGCAGCGGCACGCTCGACACGCCTGCGATCGCCGGCTTCGCCGCGGCGGTCGAGCACGCGGTCAAGCGCCAGGCCGAGCACGCCGACCGGCTGACCGCGCTGCGCGAGCGCCTGGTTGCCGGCGTACGACGCGAGGTGCCCGACGCCCTGCTCAACGGTGACCCCGACCACCGGCTGCCCGGCAACGCCCACTTCACCTTCCCCGGGTGCGAGGGCGACTCGCTGCTGATGCTGCTGGACGCCCGTGGCGTCGAGTGCTCGACCGGGTCGGCCTGCTCCGCCGGCGTCCCACAGCCCTCCCACGTGCTGCTCGCGATGGGCCGCGACGCGGTCGAGGCCCGCAGCTCGCTGCGCTTCTCGCTCGGTCACACCAGCACCGAGGCCGACGTGGACGCGCTGGTCGCCGCGATCGGCCCGTGCGTCGAGCGCGCCCGCGCGGCGCGGCTCTGAGGTCGATGCTGCCGTGAGGGTCGTCGCCGCCATGTCCGGGGGAGTGGACTCCGCCGTCGCCGCCGCGCGCGCCGCCGAGGCCGGGCACGACGTCACCGGCATCCACCTGGCGCTCTCGCGCAACCCGCAGTCCTACCGGTCCGGGGCGCGCGGCTGCTGCACGATCGAGGACAGCAACGACGCGCGCCGCGCCGCCGACGTGATCGGGATCCCGTTCTACGTCTGGGACCTCTCCGACCGGTTCCACGAGGACGTGGTCGAGGACTTCATGGACAGCTACGCCGCCGGGCAGACCCCCAACCCCTGCCTGCGCTGCAACGAGAAGATCAAGTTCGCCGCGGTGCTCGAGCGGGCGCTGGCGCTGGGGTTCGACGCGGTCGTGACCGGCCACTACGCCCGGCTCCGACGTACCGCCGGCGGCGGAGTCGAGCTGCACCGGGCCGTCGACCACGGCAAGGACCAGTCCTACGTGCTCGGCGTGCTCGACGAGCGGCAGATCCGGCACTCGCTCTTCCCGCTCGGCGACACCACCAAGCCCGACGTACGCCGCGAGGCGGGCGAGCGTGGCCTGCTGGTCGCCGACAAGCCCGACAGCCACGACATCTGCTTCGTCGCCGACGGTGACAACGCCGGCTGGCTGGAGGAGAAGCTCGGTGACCGGGCGCCCAACCACGGCGGCGACATCGTCGACGAGTCCTCGGGCGAGGTCCTCGGGCAGCACGAGGGCACCTACCGCTACACCATCGGCCAGCGCAAGGGGCTGCGGCTCGGCCGGCCCGCCGCCGACGGCAAGCCGCGCTACGTGCTCGACATCGAGCCGGTCTCCGGCACCGTCACCGTCGGTCCGCACGAGCGGCTCGCGGTGCAGTGGATCCGCGGGGTGGAGCCGCGGTGGTGCGGTGCCGCGCCGACGTCGCTGCGGGGCGAGGCGGTGACGGTGCAGCTGCGTGCCCACGGCGCCGAGCACCGTGCGGCCGTGTCGGTGAGCGAGGCCGGCGAGGTCGACATCGAGCTGCTGGAGCCGGCGCACGGGATCGCCCCGGGGCAGGCCGCCGTGATCTACGACGGCACCCGGGTGGTCGGCTCGGCGAGGATCGCGGCCACGGAGCGCGTGGCCTGATGGCCCTGGCGACGGCGGTCGGCTCCTTCCCCGGGGTCGACCAGGGCGACTACGACGAGGCGCTGCGGGTCGTGCTGGGAGAGCTCGGCGCCGACGAGCACGGGCTGCCGTGCGTTCCCGAGGTTCCCGGCCGGGGTACCCACGCCGGGATGGTCGGTCGCACGCTGGGTGCGCTCGGCGAGCTGGATGCCGATCTGCAGCCGGCGGGCTGGCGGCTCACCGGCACCGCGGGGGCCCCGGCGCAGGACCAGCGGCGTGCTCGCAGTCTCCTCGGCCAGGACCTCGACGCGCTCGAGGAGCAGGCCGACGGTTACGCCGGCGCCTTCAAGACCCAGCTCGTCGGGCCGTGGACGCTGGCGGCGACGGTCGAGCGGCCGCGCGGTGACAAGGTGCTCGCCGACCATGGTGCTCGTCGCGACCTCGCCCAGGCGCTCGCGGCCGCCGTGACCGACCACGTGGCCGACGTACGGCGCCGGCTGCCGGGCGCCGACCGGATCGTGGTCCAGCTCGACGAGCCGTCGCTGCCGGCGGTGCTGGCGGGCCGGGTGTCGACCGCGTCCGGGTTCGGCAAGCACCGCACGGTGCACCCGCCCGAGGCGAGCGAGGCGCTGCAGTGGGTGATCGGTGCCGCCGTCGACGCCGGCGCCGAGGCGTGGGTGCACTGCTGTGCCGGCGACGTTCCGGTCGGGTTGCTGCGCGGTGCGGGGGCAGCCGGTGTGCTGGTCGACCTGGAGCGGATCGGTGCGGACGGGCACGATCAGCTCGCGGAGGCCCTCGAGGGCGGGACGACGATCGCGCTGGGCGTCCTGGCGGCCGTGGATCCGGATCCGGTGCCGACCGACACCCAGGTGATCGAGCGTACGCACCGCTGGCTCGACATGCTGGGGCTCGACCCGTCCGAGGCGGGGCAGCGGCTGGTGCTCGCCCCGGCGTGTGGGCTCGCCGGCGCGAGTGCGTCGTACGCACGCCGGGCGCTGGCACTGCTGCACCGCGCCGCGACCGAGGTCTAGCCCGACTCCTCCGGTCGGACGGTCAGATCTGACCGTTCGACCGGAGGAGCCAGGAAGACCACGGAGCGGCTCGGCGTCTCCGCCGTGTCGATCCGTCGCGGTGGCGCCCTCAGCCGGAGGTCACCGATCTCAGCCCACGTGGACCGTCGCGTCCTCGCCGTCGGTGGCCAGCTCCTCGTGCCCGACGTCGAGGAACAGCCAGATCACCGCGGACGCCGCGAGCATCATGATCGACCCGACGAGGAAGGCCTGGGTGGCACCGTCGGTGAAGCTGGCCTGGAAGAGCGCGCCCTCGAGGAAGCTCACCTCACCGCCGGGCGCCGAGGCGGACGGGTCGATGCCAGCACCGCGGAGACCCTCGGTGACCGGCGCCGTGACCGCGGCGATGCGGTCGTTGATCGAGCCGAGCGCCACCGTGCTCAGCGTCGCCAGGCCGAGCGCACCCCCGACCTGCTGGGCGGTGTTGAGCACGCCGGACCCGACGCCGGAGTCCTCGGCCCGCACGTGGTGCACCGCGGTCAGCGTGAGCGGCACGAACACCAGGCCCATGCCGATCGCCATCAGCAGGACCCACGGCAGCAGGTCGGTCCAGTAGTTCACGCCGGCCCCGACCGCCTGCTGCTCGGCGAGCGCCTGCAGCACCTGTCCCGGGCCGTCGTCGGCGGAGAGCCGCGAGAACATGAACAGCGCGGTCGCCGACATCAGCGTGCCCGAGCCGGCGAGGTAGCGCGGGTCGAGCCGGCTGCCCAGGCTGGTGGCGATGCCGGCGCCGATGACGATGCCGATCGAGAACGGCAGGAAGGCGAAGCCGGCGCGCAGCGGGCTGTAGCCCACGATCTGCTGCACGAAGAGGCTGAGGAAGTAGAACATCGCGAACATCGCGGCCGGGGCGATCATCATCGCGGCGAAGCTCGTCGCGCGGGTGCGGTGGGTGAGGATCCGCAGGGGGAGCAGTGGGTGGGCGACCCGGGCCTCGATCGCGACGAAGGCCGCCAGCAGCACCACGCCGGCGCCGAGTGCGGCCAGCGTCTGCGGGTCGTCCCAGCCGTAGGCCTCCTCGCCGGCGCGGGAGAGTCCGAACACCACAGCCAGCAGTCCCAGCGTGCCGGTGAGCGCGCCGGCGACGTCGAGCTGGCCGGTCTGCGACTCGGACTCGCGCAGCACCCGCGGCGCGAGCGCGGCGGCCGCCAGGCCGATCGGCACGTTGATCAGGAAGGTGAGCCGCCAGCCGCTGAGCTCGATGCCGAGCACCGAGTCGAGCCCGGTCAGCCAGCCGCCGAGGATCAGCCCGATGGCGGCACCGGCGCCTGACATCGCGGCATACGCCGCCATCGCGCGGCTCCGTGGTGGCCCCGCGGGGAAGGTGGTGGTGATCAGCGCCAGGGCGGCCGGGGCGGCGAGAGCGGCGCCGACCCCCTGGAGTCCCCGCGCGCCGAGCAGGAGTGCCTCGTTGCTCGCGAGCCCCCCGAGCAGGGAGGCCGCGGCGAAGACGAGGAGGCCGGCGATGAACATCCGGCGGCGTCCGTAGAGGTCGCCCAGCCGGCCGCCGAGCAGCAGCAGCCCACCGAAGGCGAGGGCGTAGCCGGTGACGATCCAGGTGAGGTTGGCCTGGGAGATCGCCAGGTCGGCGCCGATGTAGGGCAGTGCGATGTTGGCGATGGTGGCGTCCAGCACGACCATCAGCTGGGCGGTGAGGATGACGACGAGCGCGAGGCCCAGTCGACGCGTGCCGGGAGCGTGCTGCTCCTCGACGGTGGCGGTTTCGGTCATCGTGAGTCCTTGTGGAGTCGATCTAGTGGGTCACTCATGTTTGCGGGCGCACGCGTCCCCGGGAGGGTCGCGCGGGGGAGACCGGCTGCCGTCAGGCGCGGGCGGCCGGGAGGATGATCTGGTCGATCACCTTGATGATCAGCTCCTCGCTCGGCGATTCACCGAGCAGGAACAGCTGGGTCAGGGCGATGCCGGGGAGCGTCGCCGCGAGCAGGTCGAGGTCGATGTCGGTGCGGATCTCGCCACGTCGTCGGGCACGCTCGAAGATCTCGTCGGACATCTCCGACTTGGTGGCGAGGAACTGATGCCGGAACGCGTCGGCGAACTCCTCGTCGCGCCCGATCGCCGAGATCACGCTGCCCAGGACGCCGATGGCCCGAGGATCACTGAGTCCCCCGGGGCAGATGAACGTGGCGATCAGGTCACCGCGCAGGCTGCCGGTGTCGACGGCGTGGTCGGGTCCCTTCTGCCGGCACATCGCGTCGATGACCAGCGCCCCCTTGCCGTCCCACCGTCGGTAGAGCGTCGCCTTCGACGCTCGGGCGCGGGCGGCGACGGCGTCCATGGTCAGTCGGTCGTAGCCGACCTCGGCGAGCACGTCGATGGTGGCGTCGAGCACCTCCTGCTCTCGATCGCCCTCGACGCGGGGGCGCGTGAGCGCCTCGGCTGCCTTGCGGACCATGAGGGACACTCTGCCACCTCCTCGTCGCGGTACGGTCGGTCGGAATAGTACGAAACGGTTCTGTTTCATCAAGTAGAACGGAAGTGTTTCATTTCGTCAAGGGGTTTCGTGGCGGTTCTCGTGGCGAGTCGTGGTGACGTCGCGGCGGCGTTGTCCCCGGCACCCGGTTGAATGGGCCCCATGACCGAGCCTGCCGCCGCCACCAGCGCCGCCCGGGACGAGCACCGGGTCCTCGTCGAGGACGTCGAGGAGGCGCGCTGGCGCTACTACGTGCTGGACGACCCGACGCTCTCCGACGCGGCCTTCGACGAGAAGATGCGGCGCCTCGAGGCGCTGGAGGAGGAGTTCCCCGAGCTCCGCTCGCCCGACAGTCCCACGCAGCAGGTCGGCGGGGCCGTCTCGACGGAGTTCACCGCGGTCGACCACCTCGAGCGGATGCAGAGCCTCGACAACGCCTTCTCCGTCGACGAGCTCGAGGCCTGGCACGCCCGGCTCGCTCGCGACGGCGTCGAGCAGCCGGCCCTGCTGTGCGAGCTCAAGATCGACGGGCTCGCGATCAACCTTCTCTACGAGCAGGGCCGTCTCGTGCGCGCGCTGACCCGCGGCGACGGCCGCACCGGCGAGGACGTCACGCCCAACGTGAAGACCATCGCGTCGATCCCGCACCGGCTCACCGCCACCGAGGAGTTCCCGGTGCCCGACCTGGTGGAGGTCCGTGGCGAGGTCTTCCTGTCGCAGGAGGCGTTCGACAGGCTCAACGAGTCGCTGGTGGAGGCGGGCAAGCCGATGTTCGCCAACCCGCGCAACTCCGCGGCCGGCTCGCTGCGGCAGAAGGA
>CAZJDU010000029.1:0-32977 GCA_964544855.1 uncultured Nocardioides sp. | reverse complement strand
CCCCGTTCGATGACGGGCGGGCGCCTCGGGCCTACGGTGGACCCGGTGTCCGAGCATGCGGTCGAAGGCGTGGGCCCGCGCCGCCCGCGGGGCCGCCGGGTGCTGCTCGTC
Organism: uncultured Nocardioides sp.; assembly: GCA_964544855.1. Classification (GTDB taxonomy): domain Bacteria; phylum Actinomycetota; class Actinomycetes; order Propionibacteriales; family Nocardioidaceae; genus Nocardioides. Next base: position 32,866 of record CAZJDU010000029.1, on the reverse strand, counting down.
GTCCTGGTGGTGGTGATCGTGGTGACCGGTGGCCTCGGTGCTCTCGCAGCGCTGCAGCGACAGCTGATCTACTTCCCGGACAACGGCCCGGTCCCGCCGGCCGACCGGATGATCACCGGAGCGCGTGACGTCACCCTCCACACCGCCGACGGCCTCGAGCTCACGGCGTGGTTCGTGCCCGAGCCGGACGCCGGCGCCGGGACGGCGGTCCTCGTCGCACCCGGCAACGGCGGCAACCGCGCCGGTCGGGCCGGCCTGGCCGAGCAGCTGCGCGACCGTGGGTTCGCGGTGCTCCTGCTGGACTATCGCGGGTACGGCGGCAACCCGGGCGACCCGAGCGAGGACGGCCTGGCGGCGGACGCCGACGCGGCCGTGGCGGCGCTCACCGACCTCGGCTACCCGCCCGAGCGCACCATCCATCTCGGGGAGTCGCTCGGCACCGGGGTGGTCGCCGCCCTGCAGGCCCGCACCCCACCGGCCGGCGTCCTGCTGCGCTCACCGTTCACCGAGCTCGCCGACGTCGGCGCCCACCACTATCCGTGGCTCCCGGTGCGCACCTTCCTGCGCGACTCCTATCCGGTGGTCGACCACGTCGCCGACAGTGACGTGCCGATGACCGTGGTGCGCGGCAGCGCCGACGAGGTGGTCCCCACCGAGCTCAGCGCCGAGGTGGCCGCCGCCGTGCCGCGGCTGGTCGAGGAGGTCGTGCTGGACGGCGTGGGCCACAACGACGAGGCGATGTTCGGTGCGCCGGTCGCCGACGCGGTGGCGCGGCTGGCCGATCAGGTGGGGTGAGCCGGGGCGGCGGTGGTGGAGGAGCGCAGCACCAGCTCGGGGCGGAAGACGTACTCGTGGTGCGGCACGGGGCGGCCGTCGATGGCGTCGAGCAGGCAGCTGACGGCGGCGGTGGCGATCGCCGGCACCGGCTGACGGACCGTGGTGAGCGGCGGGTCGACGAAGCCGAGCAGCGGGTTGTCGTCGTAGCCGACGACGGACACGTCCTGGGGCACCCGGAGATCCGCGTCGCGCGCGGCGCGGATGGCGCCGAGGGCCATCAGGTCCGAGGCGCACACCACGCCGGTCGCGCCGCGCTCGAGCAGCTCGTCGGTGGCGGCCGCGCCGCCCTCCAGGGTGAACAGCGCCTCCTCCACCCAGCCTGCGGCCTCGTCGGCGCCGAGGCCGAGGTGGCGGCCGAGCGCGGCCACGAACGCGTCCCGCTTGCGCTGGGCCGGGAGGAAGCGGGTCGGCCCGACGGCCAGCCCGATCCGGCGGTGGCCGAGGCTCGCGAGGTGCTGCACGGCGATGTCGACCGCCACGGCGTCGTCGGTCGACACGAACGGCGCGGCCAGCTCGTCGACGTACCCGTTGACGAACACCACCGGCAGGCGGCGGGTGATGAGGTCCCGGTAGCGGCCGTGGTCGGCGGTGGTGTCGGCGTGCCGGCCGGAGACGAAGATGATGCCGGCGACGCCGTGCTCGAGCAGCGTCGCGACGTACTCGTCCTCCGAGATGCCGCCGGGCGCCTGGGTGCACAGCACCGGTGTGTAGCGCCGTGCGGTCAGGGCGTCCTCGATCGCCTGGGCGAACACCGGGAAGATCGGGTTCTCCAGCTCGGGCACGACGAGCCCGACCAGGCCCGAGCTCAGCCGGCGCAGCCGGGGCGGCCGCTCGTAGCCGAGCACGTCGAGTGCGGTGATCACCGACTGTCGGGCGCCGTCGCTGACGCCGGACTTGTCGTTCAGCACCCGGCTGACGGTGGCTTCGCTGACGCCGGCCTGGGCGGCGATCTCGGCAAGGGTGGCCATGGCGACATGAAAGTACACCAACAAAATCTCTGCAAGGCTTTTCAGATCTTGCAAGACATTGCTACTGTCCGTGAGCACCGTCACACACCCCCCACAGGAGGCATCTGCCATGCGCCGCACCGCCGTCGGTGTCGCTGCCCTCGCCCTTCTGCTCACCGCCTGCGGTGGCCAGGAGACGTCCGACGACAGCTCGAACGACACCGATCCCGCCGACCTGAACGCCACGCTCACGTGGTGGGACACCTCGGATCCCACCAACGAGGGCCCGGTCTTCGAGCAGCTGATCGAGCAGTTCAACGAGGAGTACCCGAACGTCACCATCGACTACCAGTCGGTGCCGTTCGGCGACGCGCAGAACAAGTTCAAGACCGCGGCGTCGGCCGGCGAGGGGGCGCCGGACATCCTGCGGGCAGAGGTCGCCTGGGTGCCCGAGTTCGCCGCGGCCGGCCACCTCTACGCCCTCGACGGCACCGACCTGCTCGAGGGGAGCTTCCTCGAGACGCCGCTGTCGAGCAACGTCTATGACGGCCACACCTACGGCGTCCCGCAGGTCACCGACACCCTCGGCCTGATGTACAACAAGGCGCTCTTCGAGGAGGCCGGCATCAGCGAGCCGCCGACCACCTGGGACGAGGTCGCCGACGCCGCCGAGCAGCTGCAGCGCAAGGCCGGGGTCGACGGGCTCTACATCAACAACGGCGGCTACTTCCTGCTGCCGTTCCTGTACGGCGAGGGCGGGGACCTGGTCGACACCGAGGCGGAGACGATCGTCGTCAACAGCGACGCGAACGTCACCGGCATCACGACCGCCCAGGACCTGGTCCAGAGCGGTGCTGCCGTCAAGCCGGACGCCGACGACTCCTACGGGACGATGATGACGCTCTTCAAGGAGGGCAAGGTCGGGATGATCATCAACGGCCCCTGGGAGGTCGCCAACGTCGCCGGCGACCCGGCCTTCGGCGGGTTCGAGAACCTCGGTGTCGCCCCGGTGCCCGGCGGCTCGGCCGGTGCGGGCGCTCCCGTGGGTGGCCACAACTACGTCATCTACTCCGGCATGGACGAGTCCAAGGCCGACGCCGCCCTCGCCTTCGTCGAGTTCATGAGCTCCCCGGAGTCGCAGGCCTTCGTCGCCGACGAGCTCGGGCTGCTGCCGGCCAACGCCGACGCCTACGACCTGCTCGCCGACAACGAGCGGGTGGCGGCCTGGACCGACGCCCTCGAGGTCGCGCAGCCGCGGCCCTGGATCCCCGAGGGCGGGCTCTTCTTCGGTCCCCTGGACGAGATGAGCACCAACGTCATGGTCAACGGCAAGGACGTCCGGACCTCGCTCGACGACACGGCCGCCGACTACGGGGCAGACGTCGTCCCGGACTACTCGGAGGAATGAGCCCGTGCGACTGATGGCGCGATCGGCGGTCGGGCTGCGCCGCAGCCTGAGCCAGCACTGGTACGCGTGGGCGATGGTGCTCCCGACCGTCATCGTGCTGTCGGTCCTGGTGCTCTACCCCCTCGCCCAGGGGATCTGGCAGTCCTTCACCGACCTCAACGAGACCAACCAGCAAGACGTCATCTGCACCAAGGTGCTCGGCGGTGAGGAGACCTGCCGGGAGAACCCCGACCGGGCGGAGTTCGTCGGCCTGCAGAACTACGTCGACATCCTGACCGGCGAGCGCGGCGACTTCTGGCTGCAGCTGGTCAACACGGTGGTGTGGACGACGTCCTGCGTGGTGCTCCACTTCGGCATCGGCCTCGGGCTGGCGATCCTGCTCAACCGCCAGTTCCGCGGGCGATCGCTCTACCGGGTGCTGCTGATCGTGCCGTGGGCGGTCCCGGCCTTCGTCAGCGCCTTCGCCTGGAAGTTCCTCTTCAACCCCCGGTTCGGACTCGTCAACTCCGTCCTCGTCGACCTGGGTCTCGACCCGGTCGAGTGGTTCAACCACCGCTGGACCGCGATGTTCACCGCGATCGTCACCAACGTCTGGCTCGGCGTGCCGTTCATGATGGTCGCGCTGCTCGGTGGGCTGCAGTCGATCCAGCAGGACGTCTACGAGGCGGCCGAGATGGACGGCGCCAGCGCCTGGCAGCGGTTCCGCCACATCACGCTCCCCGGGCTGCGTCCGGTGAGCTCGACGGTGATCCTGCTGGGCACGATCTGGACGTTCAACATGTTCCCGATCATCTTCTTCGTGACCGGCGGCGAGCCGGCCGGGCAGACCGAGATCCTGGTGACCGGAGCGTTCCGCTACGCGTTCGAGGGACTGCGCAACTACTCGATGGCCGCGACGTACGGCGTGATCATCCTGTCGATGCTGATGGCCTACGCCGCCGTCTACCGCCGGGTGCTCCGCTCCCAGGGCGAGGAGGCGTTCTGATGTCCCGACAGCCCCGACCCACCCGCACCGCGGGCCCGCCTCGCCGGATCCGGCGTCCACGGCACCCGCGCGACCGCAGCGTGCTCGCCAGCGTCCTGCTCCACGGCACGTTGCTGGCGGCCGTCGTCGTCGCGCTGTTCCCCGTGGTCTGGGTGCTGCTGGCCTCGTTCAAGCCGCAGTACGCGATCCAGTCCTCGGAGATCCAGCTCTTCGTCGAGCCCTCGCTCGACAACTACCGGGCCGTGCTGACCGAGACCGCCTTCCCACGATGGTTCCTCAACTCGGTGATCGTCGCCGGCTTCACGATGCTGATCGGCGTCACCATCTCGGCGACGACGGGCTACGCGTTGAGCCGGTTCAACTTCCCCGGCCGGCGGGGGCTGATGTGGACCTTCCTCATCACCCAGATGTTCCCGGTGGCGATCCTGATCGTCCCGATCTACACGATCATGGCCAACCTCGGGCTGATCGACCACCTGGCCTCGCTCATCATCGCCTACTGCACGGTGGCGGTGCCGTTCTGTGCGTGGATGCTGCGCGGCTACTTCAACACCATCCCCCGCGAGCTCGACGAGGCCGCGGCGCTGGACGGCTGCGGGCCGTTCGCGACGTTCTACCGGGTGGTGCTCCCGCTCGCCCGGCCCGGCATCGCGGTCACGGCGTTCTACACCTTCCTCACCGCCTGGGGAGAGGTCGCCTACGCGATCGCCTTCATCCAGTCCGAGAACAAGCTCACCCTCGGCGCCGGGCTGCAGCAGTTCGTGCCGCAGTTCAACCAGCGCTGGGAGCTGCTGACCCCCGCCGCGATCCTCATCCTGATCCCGGCCGGCGTCGTCTTCTTCTTCGCACAACGACACCTCGTCGCGGGCCTGACGGCCGGCGGCACGAAGGGATAGGAGCCCATGAACCGAGCAACGAGCGACGCCGCCGACTGGTGGCGCCAGGCCGTCGTCTACCAGATCTACCCGCGCAGCTTCGCCGACGCGGACGGTGACGGCGTCGGCGACCTCCGCGGGATCACCTCGCGCGTGGGCTACCTGGCCGAGCTGGGGATCGACGCCGTCTGGCTGAGCCCGTTCTACCCCTCAGCGCTCGCCGACGGGGGGTACGACGTCGACGACTACCGGGCGGTCGACCCGCGCCTGGGCACCCTGGCGGACTTCGACGAGATGACCGCCGCGCTGCACGCTGCCGGCATCAAGCTGATCGTGGACATCGTGCCCAACCACACCTCCGACCGGCACGCGTGGTTCCGGGAGGCGCTGGCCTCCCCGCCGGGCTCGGCCGCGCGCGAGCGCTACCACTTCCGGGACGGCCGTGGCCCGGACGGCTCGGAGCCACCGTCGGACTGGGAGTCGGTCTTCGGCGGCTCGGTGTGGGAGCGGGTGCCGGACGGGCAGTGGTACCTCCACATCTTCGCCAAGGAGCAGCCCGACCTGAACTGGGCCAACCCCGAGGTGCGCGCCGACTTCGTGAGCACGCTGCGGTTCTGGGCGGACCGCGGTGTCGACGGGTTCCGCGTCGACGTGGCGCACGCGCTGGTCAAGGACCTCTCCGAGCCGATGCCGAGCAGGCACGAGCTGCCGGACATGTTCGACGATGCCGCCGGCCAGCACCCGCACTGGGACCGCGACGAGGTGCACGAGATCTACGCCGAGTGGCGCAAGGTCCTCGACGAGTACGACCCACCGCGCAGCGCCGTCGCCGAGGCGATGGTGCACCGCAACCGCCGCGCTCGCTATGCCTCACCCGAGGAGCTCGGCCAGGCCTTCAACTTCGACCTGCTGCGCGCCGACTGGGACGCCCGCGTCTTCGCCGACGCCATCCGGCACAACGTCGAGGACGCCGCCCGGTCCGGCGGCTCCTCGACCTGGGTGCTGTCCAACCACGACTTCGTCCGGCACGCCACCCGCTACGGCCTGCCGCCGGGCGAGGGCCGACTGGGTCAGGACGGCAAGGCCTGGCTGCGCTCGGGCGGCACCGACCCGGTGCTGGACGCCGAGCGCGGCGTACGCCGGGCCCGGGCGGCCACCCTGCTGCTGCTGGCGCTGCCCGGCTCGACCTACCTCTACCAGGGCGAGGAGCTCGGGCTGCACGAGGTCGGCGACCTCCCGGCGGAGGCGCTGCAGGACCCCAATGCGTTCCGCTCCCGCGGGGTCGACAAGGGCCGGGACGGCTGTCGGGTCCCGCTCCCGTGGCAGCCGGACGGGTCGTCGTACGGCTTCGGACCGGGAGGCGCGCACCTGCCGCAGCCGGCGTGGTTCGGCGCGGTGTCGGTCGCGCGCCAGGAGGCCGACCCCGACTCCGCGCTCTCGCTCTATCGCGAGGCGCTCGCGCTGCGGGCCCGGCTCGTCGGCGAGGAGTCGCTCACCTGGCACGTCCCGGGCGACGGCGACGTGCTGCACTTCGAGCGCCCCGGCGGGTGGCACTGCGTCACCAACCTCGGCGCCGCGCCCGTGCCGCTCCCGGCCGGACGCGTGGTGCTGACCAGCGGACCGCTCGCCGGCGACCGGCTGCCCGCGGACACGACCGCGTGGGTGGTGCGAGGGGAGTAGGTGATCAGTCGGCGGCGACCGCGGCCGCGGCCTCGGGGATGACGGCCACGGGGCTGTGCGACCGCTCGAGCACCGTGGTGGCGATCGAGCCGGTGAGGGTCCGGGCGACCGACGTCATCGGGTGCCGCCCGACCACCACCAGGTCCCAGTGGCCCCCGTGCGCGCCGAGGGCCTCGTCGACGAGACCGCGGGAGGCCACCACCTCCACCCGCACGTCGGGGTAGGTCTCGCGGAAGCCGGCGATCGACTCCGCCAGCACGAGCTGCAGGTCCGCGGGCACGTCGTCACCGAGCAGGTCGACGAAGTCCTTCCGCAGCCCGGCGACCGCGCCGACCACGTCCCAGTGACAGTGCAGCACGGTGAGCGGGAGGCCTCGCAGCGAGGCCACGGCGAAGCCGAACCCGATGATCGGCCGCGACTCCGGCGTGCCGTCGGCGGCCACCACGACCCCCTGGCGTGCGTGCTTGCCGGTGTGACCGGGACGGCAGACGACGACCGGGCACGCGGCCTCGCGGCTGACGGCGGCGCTCACCGACCCCAGGAGTGTGCTCGCGACCGTGCCCCGACCGCGCGACCCGAGCACGAGCAGGTGAGCGTGCTCGGCGAGCTCCAGCAGCACCGCGCGGGCGTCCCCGAGCGGCGCCACCGCCTCGACGGTCAGCTCCGGGTGCTGCTTGCGTACGGCGGTGGCCGCGTCCTCGGCGATCGTCCGGGCCGCGGTGACCAGTCGCTCCACCGTGTCGGGGTCGCCGCCGTCGTACGGGCCGACCAGGTCGACCACCCGGCGGTGCGGCGTGCCGGCGGCCGTGGCCAGGAAGAGCCGCCGGCCCTCCAGCTGCGCCTGCTCGGCGGCCCAGGCGATCGCCCGCTCGGCGTGCTCGGACCCGTCCGCACCGACGACGATCCCCCCGGACTCGAAGGGCGTGCTCTGCGCCGGCATCACTCGGTCGGGGCCGACTCGGGGACGACCGCGACGGTGCTGCGCGAACGCTCCAGCACCGACGTCGCCACGACGCCGGTGATGTGCCGCGCCAGCGACTCGGCCGGGTGCCGGCCGACCACGATCAGGTCCCAGCGGCCCGAGTCGGCGGTGAGCGACTCATCGGCGTACCCCCGGGCGAGCTGGAGCGACGCGCGGACGTCCGGGAACTTCTCGCCGAAGCCGGCGACGGACTCCGCCAGCAGCATCCGGGCCTCGTTCTGCACCGTCTCGGAGTCGTCCACGATGCCCGGCCCGTCGATCGACGCGAAGACGTCCCAGGTGGTGTGCAGCACGGTGAGCGGCTGGTCCCGCAGCGAGGCCTGCTGGAACGCGAACTCCAGCACCGGCCCGGACTCCGCGGTGCCGTCGGCACCGACCACGATGCCCTGCTTCACCTGCAGCTCCGACCCCGGCCGGCACACGACCACCGGGCAGCTCGCGCGGCGGGTGACGGCCGCACTCACCGAGCCGAGCAGCTTGCTGCCCACGGCGCCGCGGCCGCGCGACCCCAGCACCAGGAGGTGGGCGGAGTCCGACAGGCCGACCAGCGTGTCGCGCGGGTCCCCGGACAGCGCGGCGTGGCTCACCTCGACCTCGGGCCGATAGCGACGCACGAGCGTCGTGGCCTCCTCGGCCACCGACCGGGCGTGGTCGAGCGGCTCGGTCGACCGCTCGCGCGACCGCTTGCCGGCGACCGCGACGGCGACCAGCGGCCGCCTGCTCAGCTGTGCCTGCTCGGCAGCCCAGTAGAGCGCGCGGTCCGCGTGGGGTGACCCGTCGACCGCGGCAATGATGCTTCCGGCGTGGATCTGAGTGTTCATGCTCCGAGCGTGCGCCTGCGACCGCCGCCCGCAGCACGGTCGGAGTTCCTCGCTGCGGGGGACTTTGGACCCCTGCGCGTGGCGGCGGCGTACGACGACGATGAGGGCATGCCCGACATCGACGAGCTCACCCCTGCCGAGTGTGAGCGACTGCTCCGTGCCAGCGTGTTCGGCCGGGTGGTCATCGCCGTGCCCGAGCGCCCGGAGGTCTTCCCGGTCAACTACGCGACGATCGGCGAGGCGATCCTGGTGCGCACCGAGCCCGGGTCGATCCTCGACCGCTGGGCCGGACGGGCGCCGATGCTGGTGGAGATCGACCAGGTCGACTACGACCGCTGGCAGGGCTGGTCGGTGGTCGCCCGGTGCACGGCGGAGCGGGTCGCCGACGGCGGGCTGACCGAGGCCGAGCGTGCCGCCCCCGGGCCGCCGCGCTGGGTGACCCGGGACCGGTCGACGTTCGTCCGGCTGCGGTGGGACGAGCTCTCGGGCCGCCGGCTCGGGGCCGGCCGCGATGTCATGGCGCAGCTCCCGGTGGCGCGGGCGTGGTGACCCGACCGGCCGACGTCCTGCTCAGCGACGGGGCGATCGCCGTCCTGCGTCCGCTGCGGCCCGACGACGCACCAGCGCTGCACGACCTGCACGGTCGCGTCGGCGACGACGCCGTGCGCCTGCGGTTCTTCGCGGTCGCGCGTGGCACGGCCCACCAGTACGTCGACCACGTGGTGTCCGCTCCCGAGACGCTCACGCTGGTCGCCGAGGTCGGCGAGCGTCTCGTGGCCGTGGCGAGCGCGGAGCCGGTCGGTCCGCACAGGGCCGAGGTGGCGTTCCTCGTCGACGACGACCACCGCGGCCAGGGGCTCGGCACGCTGCTGCTCGAGCACCTGGCGGCGTCGGCGCGGGACCGGGGGATCCGCCACTTCGACGCCGAGGTGCTGACCGAGAACCACCGGATGCTCCAGGTGCTCACCGACGCGGGCTTCGACCTGCACCACCACGTCGACCACGGGGTCGACATCTTCCGGATGGACACCGCGGTGACCGCGGGGGTCCAGGCGGCGGCCGACCGCAGGGAGTTCGCCGCCGAGCGCCGGTCGCTGGCGCCGCTGCTCGCACCGCGGGGCGTCGTGGTCTACGGCGCCCGCCGGGACGGCACCGGTCTGGGGGCGGCGACGCTCACCGCCGTCCGCTCCGGCGGCTACCGCGGCCGGTTGGCGGCCGTGCATCCCCAGGCGACGGAGCTCGACGGGGTCCCGGCCCACCGCTCGGCCTCGGACGTCCCCGAACCGCCCGACCTGGCGGTGATCGCGGTGCCGGCCGCGGCCGCCGGCGCGGCGCTCGAGGACGCCGGCGCCGCCGGGGCGAGGGCCGCGGTGGTGATCTCCTCCGGCTTCGGCGAGATGGGCGAGCACGGCTCGGACCTGCAGCGTCAGCTCGCCCGGACCGCGCGCCGCCTGGGCATCAGGCTGGTGGGGCCCAACTGCCTCGGGCTGATCAGCAACGACCCCGAGATCTCGCTGAACGCGACGTTCGGTGGCCCCGCGCCGGTCGCCGGAGGGCTGGCGGTGGCCAGCCAGTCCGGAGGTGTCGGCATCGCGCTGATGGATCTCGTGACCCGATACGGCATCGGGCTGCGTTGCTTCGTCTCGCTCGGCAACAAGGCCGACGTGTCCGGCAACGACCTGCTCGCCACCTGGTACGACGACCCGGCGGTGACGTGCGGCGTGCTCTACCTGGAGTCCTTCGGCAACGCCCGCAAGTTCGCGCGCTTCGCCCGCGCCTTCGGTGAGCGCAAGCCGCTGCTGGCGGTCGCGGGGGGACGCTCGGCGGGGGGTCGCCGGGCGGGGGCGTCCCACACCGCGGCGGCCGCGTCGCCTGCGGTCGGCGTGCGCGCGCTCTTCGCGCAGGCCGGCGTGATCGAGTGCACCGACCCCGAGCAGCTCGCCGAGACCGCGCTGCTGCTCACCCGCGAGCCGTTGCCCGCCGGGCGCCGGGTGGCGGTGCTGAGCAACGCGGGCGGGCTCGGTGTGCTGGCGGCCGACTGCGCCGCCGACGACGGGCTCGACGTCGTCGAGCTCTCCGACAGCCTCCAGGCGCGGCTGGCCGGTCTGGTCAGCAACACGACCGGCACCGCCAACCCGGTGGATGTCGGTGCCGGCGCCACGCCGGAGCAGCTGGCTCCGATCGCCGACGCGCTGCTCGGGTCGGGGGAGGTCGACGCCGTCGTCGCTGTGCTGGTGGCGACCGGCACGACCGACCTGACCGCCGTGCTCGAGCACCTCACGCCGCTGCGGCGGGCCCATCCGACGGTGCCGCTGGTCGTGGTGCCGCTCGGCGGGACACCCGAGGCGGGGCCGGAGGCGCCGACGGTGCTGGGCAGTGCGGCGGCGGCCATGGGCGCCGTGGGCAGGGTCGCGCGCTACGGCGCGTGGCGGCGGCTCGAGCGGTCCGCGCCGCAGCCGAGCGACCCCGTCGACGTGCGGGAGGCGCGGGCCGAGGCCGGACGGCTGCTGGAGACCGCCGCGCCCGGCGGCTGGGTGGCGCCCGCCGCTGCGGCCGGGCTGCTCGGTCGGTACGACGTGTCGCTGGCCGGCCGGTTCGCGACGGGCGTGGACGAGGCGGTCGCCGCGGCGCAGGACCTCGGGTTCCCCGTCGCGGTCAAGCTCGCCGAGCCGCAGGTGGTGCACCGTACCGAGCACGGCCTGGTGCGGGTCGGCCTGGAGACCGGCGTCGAGGTGCGGGAAGCGCTGCGGGCGTTCGAGGACGGGCTGGAGCACCCGCCGACCGTGGTCGTGCAGCCGATGAGCTCGGGGGTCGAGCTGGCGCTCGGCGTGGTGCGCGATCCGGTGCTGGGGCCACTCGTGATGGTGGCGGCGGGCGGGGTCGCGACGGACCTGTGGGACGACCGCGCCTTCCTGGTGCCACCCTTCGACGAGGCCGAGGCGCTCCGGGTGCTGCGCACGCTGCGGATCTGGCCCCTGCTGGACGGGTTCCGTGGTGCCGTACCTGCGGCCAGCGGCGCGGCGGCTGCGCTCACGGCACGGCTCGGGCGGCTCGCGCTGGACGTCCCCGAGGTGGCCGAGATCGACCTCAACCCCGTGATGGTGGGCCCGGAGACCTGCACGATCGTCGACGCCAAGCTGCGGCTGGCGGCAGTCGACTCGGACCTGGAGCTGCCTCGCCAGCTGCGCCGCGCGCGGTGACGGAGGCGCGCTGCGGGGTGCCGCAGCGGCGCCCGTTCTCCGAATTCGCAGATCTTCGATATGGTTCGGTGTCATTGCTCCCGCCTGACGCCCCCATCAGAAGGAGCCTGCCCCCATGCGGATCCTGCTGCTCGTCTCTGCCTTCAACGGCCTCACGCAACGCGTGTGGTGCCACCTGCGCGACCACGGACACGACATCGGCGTCGAGTTCGCCTCCGTCTTCGACGACCCCGACGCGCTCACCGACGCCGTCGAGGCCGCTCGTCCTGACCTGATCCTCTGCCCCTTTCTGAAGGACCGGGTGCCCGAGTCCGTCTGGGGACGCTGGGACACCGTGATCATCCACCCCGGTCCCGTGGGCGACCGCGGTCCGTCGTCGTTGGACCACGCGATCCTCGACGGCCGCGACCACTGGGGCGTCACCGCGCTCTCGGCGGTCGAGGAGATGGACGCCGGCCCGGTGTGGGCGACGTCGACCTTCGACCTGCCCGCGACGCCGCTGCCCAAGAGCGCCGTCTACAACAGCCTGGTCGCCGACGCCGCCATGGAGTGCGTCGACGAGGTGCTGCGCATGGTCGCGGCCGGCGAGCGCCCCGCGCCCGCCGAGGAGTGGCCGCACACGGTGCCGGACACCGGCGAGCTGCCGCTGCTGCGTCGTACGGCGTTCCGCCTCGACTGGGAGCTGCCGGCGCCCGAGCTGGCGCGGCGGATCTCCGCCGCCGACGGTGCGCCGGGCGCGCCGGCCACCATCGACGGCTCCGACTACTGCCTCTTCGACGCCGTCGCGAGTGCCGAGGACAGCGGTGAGGCGCCGGGCACGGTCGTGGGCCACGACACCGAGGCGGTGGCGATCGCCACCGGCGAGGGCACGCTGTGGGTCGGCTACGCCGCCGTGCTCGGCAAGCGCCGCGGTCCCAAGCTGCCCGCCACGCGGGTGATCGAGGACCACGGGACGCACTTCCCGAGCCTGCCCGAGTCGCACGCGGAGACGACCTACGAGCGCGACGGCGACGTCGGCTACCTGACGATCCGCTCCCACAACGGCGCGATGCACACCGAGCAGTGCCACCGGCTCACCACCGCGGTGGAGAAGGCGCTGGTCGAGGACACCCGGGTGCTGGTCGTGCGCGGCACCGAGCACACCTTCTCCAACGGTATCCACCTCGGCGTGGTCGAGGCCGCGGCCGACCCGGCCGCGGAGGCGTGGGACAACATCCGCGCGATCGACCAGCTGTGCGTCGCCCTGGCGTCGGCCGACCAGCTCACCGTCTCCGCCTTCACGGCGAACGCCGGGGCCGGCGGTGTGATGCTCGGGCTGTGCACCGACGTCACGCTCGCCCGTGGCGGGGTGGTGCTCAACCCCTACTACGACATGGGCATCTTCGGCTCCGAGCTGCACACCTGGAGCCTGCCGCGTCGGGTCGGCGCGGAGCGTGCCGCGCGGCTGCTGGAGGACAACCTCCCGATCTCCGCGGCCCGGGCCGAGCACCTCGGCATGCTCGCGGGCGTCGGCCCGCGGGACCCGCAGGAGTTCGACGCCTGGCTGCGCAAGACGGCTGCGGAGTACGCCGAGCCGGCCCAGTGCGCCGCGATGCTGGCCGAGCGCGCGGAGCGCCGGGAGGAGTCCCACCCGCTGTCGTACTACCAGACGCTCGAGCTCGCCGAGATGGCACGGGACATCTTCGAGGACCGCCGTGGCTTCGCCGCCCAGCGGCGGGCGTTCGTCTCGAAGGCACCGGCCACGGAGACACCGGCGCACCTGCGGTTCGGCTGACGCGGACGGCATCCGGGTGAGGGCCCGCGGGAGACACCGATAGTCTCCCGCGCATGGGGTGCGCGCTGCGCAGGAATCGAAGGAACGGACCGACCGCTCGGGCGATGCTCTCGGTGACGCTGGTCGTCCTGACCGTGCTCACTGCCTGTGCCGCCGACCGGGACGACGAGCCGCTCACCTTCTGGGCCGTCCAGATGGGCAGCTCGGCGGAGCTCACCGAGCAGGCGCTCGCCCCGGTGTTGGCGGACTTCACCCGTGACACCGGCGTCGAGGTCGAGCTCGAGGTGATCAGCTGGACCGATCTCCACGCGCGCATCACCACGGCCATCGTGGGTGGCAACGGTCCCGACGTGGTCACCGCCGGCACCAGCTGGTCGGTCGGGCTGGACGAGACCGGTGCGTTCCTGCCGTTCGGCCGTGACCGCATGGCGTCGATCGGGGGTGCCCGGCGGTTCCTGCCGGCCACGCTCGCCGCGGCGGGGGTTCCGGGTGAGGCGCCGGTGACCGTGCCGTGGCTGGGCCAGGCGGTCGGGCTCTTCTACCACACCGCAGCGTTCGCCGAGGCCGGCGTCGACGCGCCACCGGCGACCTGGAGCGAGTTCGTCGAGGTGGCGCAACGCCTCACCGGCGATGGCCGTTGGGGCGTGACGCTGCCGGGTGCGTCGACGCTGACCAACGCTCACTACGCCTTCCTGCTGGGGCGCCAGCACGGCACCCACCTGGTGGACGAGGCCGGGCGTGCCCGGTTCGACACGCCGGAGCTCCGGGCGGCCGTGCGACGGCTGATCGACCTGATGTCCGTGGGCGTCGTCGATGTGAGCGACGCCGAGACCCTGTCGGCGTCGGACTCCGCGGCCGCACTCGCGGACGGCCGGGCGGCGATGTTGGTGCACCAGTCGGCGATGCGGGGCTACTTCGACTCGGTGGACTTCGACGACTACGCCGTCGCGCCGCTGCCGGTCCTCTCCCCGCTCCCGGACGACGGTGCCCCGGTGCGCAGCTTCGTCGGCGGCACGAACCTCGCGGTCCTCGCCGACTCCTCACAGCGCGACGAGGCGGTCCGCCTGGTCGGCCACCTGACCAGCGACGAGCAGCAGATCGCGGTCAACGACGCCTTCGGCACGCTGCCGGTGGTCAGCGAGGCGTACGACGATCCCGCGTTCGCCGACCCCGGGACGCAGCTCTTCGGCGAGGTGCTGGCCGATCACGCGGAACCGCTCCCGGCGATCCCGCAGGAGGCGCAGCTCGAGCGGCTCCTGGGAGGAGCGATCGCCGAGCTCTGGGCCGACGCCGCGACGGGAGTGGTGAGCGACGCCGACATCGCCGCGGCGCTCGCCGACGCGGAGAGCCGGATGCCCGACCCGGCATGACACCGGTGCGGCGGGTGACGCCGCGGTCGCCGCTCGAGCAGCGGGCAGCCCTCCTGCTGGTGGTCCCTGCCGTGCTGCTCGAGCTGATCGTGCACGTCGTGCCGATCCTGCTCGGCGTGTGGATCGGACTGCTCGACCTCGGTCCGAGTCACCTGGCCGACTGGACGTCGGCGCCGGTGGTCGGTGGTGAGAACTACCGGCGGGCCCTGGATCGGGAGGGGCCGTGGGCCGCCGACATCGCGGCGAGCGCGGTGCGGACGGCGACCTACGCGGTGCTCGTCGTGAGCGCTTCGTGGCTGCTCGGGCTCGTGGCCGCGCTGCTCCTCCATGAGCCGTTCCGGGGCCGCGTGTTGTGGCAGGGGCTCTTCCTGCTGCCGTTCGTCCTGCCGTCCTACGTCGCCGTGCTGGCGTGGCGGTTCCTGCTCGACCGTGACGCGGGCGCGCTCAACCGGTTGCTGGTCGACGACCTCGGGGTGATCGCGGACCGCCCGTTCTGGCTGCTCGGTGAGCAGGCGTTCCTGGCCACCGTGCTGGTCGGGACCTGGCGGCTGTGGCCGCTCGTCTATCTGGTGCTGGCGGCCGCGCTGCGGACGGTACCGCCGGAGGTCGATGCGGCGGCCCGGCTGGACGGAGCGACCGCGTGGCAGCGGCTCCGGTGGGTGCGGCTCCCCCTGATCCGGCGCGCGAGCGTGGTCGTCGTGCTGATGACCTTCCTGTGGACGGCGACCGACGTCAGCACGCCCTTCCTCCTCTTCGGCGACCAGCCGCCGCGACAGGCGACCCTCCTCGGCAACCTCGTCTACCGCTACGCCTTCGTCGACGTCGATCTCGGGCTGGCCGCAGCGGTCAACACCCTGCTGGCGACGACCGTCCTCGTCGGTGCCGGAGTGACCACGTGGCTGTTGCTGTGGCGGAGGCAGGTCGATGTCTGAGCAGGTGGCGCTGCGGTGGCTCCGCCGGATCGGACTGCTCGGATTCGCCTGCTTCGTGGGCTTCCCGGTCCTGGTGCTGGTGCTGATGTCGGTCAAGCCGCTGGTCGACGTCGACGACGCGTTCCGGTGGGTGCCGTCCCGACTGACGCTGTCGCCGTACGCCGGGATGTGGGGATCGGTCCCGTTCGGCCGGTACCTGCTCAACAGCCTGTTCGTCGCGGTGCTCGTCGCGGTGGCATCGGTCGTCGTCGGTCTGCCGGTCGCCTACGTGCTCGCCCGGATCAGGATCCGCGGACGGCGGGCGATCAGTGCGTGGCTGCTCGCGACCCAGGCGGCACCCGGGCTGCTGTTCCTGCTGCCACTGTTCCTGGTCCTCCGGTCGGTCGACGACGCGACCGGCGTGACCCTGGTCGGCACCAGGACGGGACTGATCGTGGTCGACCTGACCTTCGCCCTGCCGTTCACCATCTGGCTGTTGATGGCCCACCTCGAGTCGTTGCCCACCGACCACGAGGACGCGGCGCGGATCGACGGGGCCGGCGTGCTCGCGGTGCTCCGGCACGTGGTGATCCCGCTCGCCGGACCGGGCATCGCGGTGGTGGGGATCTTCGCCTTCATGGTGGCGTGGGGAGAGGTGATCTTCGCCAGCGTGCTCACCCACGGTCCGACCCGCACGGTCGCCGTCGGCCTGCATGAGTACGCCGGGCAGGCCACGGTGTGGTGGAACCAGCTCGCTGCGGCGGCACTGGTGAGCTCGCTACCGGTGGTCGTCGCCGCACTGATCGCCTGGTGGCTGCTGCTGCGACGCTCGGACTGAGCCTGGTGCGTCCGGAGACACACGGCGGCCTGCCGGTCCGAGGACCGGCAGGCCACCCCCCTTCCCCAGGGTCGGGTCAGCCCTCGAAGCAGGGCCCGTCGAACTCGTACCCGGCGACGGTCTCGCCCTCGAAGAGGTCCTCCTCCACGACGACGCCGGTCGGCGCCTCCGGGTCGACCGCGCTCAGCAGGGTCTGCTTGAAGACCGGCTCGTCGTCGGCGAAGTCGCCGGCCTCCTCGGGCAGCATGCCCTCGTAGTCGACGGTCTCCAGGCTCTGCACGGCCTCGAGCAGGCCGGCACGGTTCTTGTCGTAGTCGCCGTCGAGCCACTCCTCGAGCGCGGCCTTCAGCGGGTAGGACCAGACCCAGCCGGCGGTGTAGCCGTCGCTCGCCTGGTCGACCTCGCCCACGGCCTCACGCATCGCCTCGTGGCCGTCGGTCTCGGTCGGCCAGGGACCCCACGGGCCGGACTGGAGGTACATCGCCTCGAGCGCCGGGGCGGCGGCCGTGTCGAGCAGTGCCGGGTTCCAGGTCGGCGACAGCCCGATGAAGCGGCCCTGATAGCCCTGCGCGGCGGCCTGGCCGACGATCACCGCGGTGTCGGTCGGACCGGTGCCGAGCAGCACCAGGTCGGGCTGCTGCCGCACGATCGACCGGATCGCACCACCCTGGGCCTCCTGGCCGGACTCGGTCTCGACGTTGGTGAAGTCGATGCCGTGGGCGTCCGCCGCGATCTCGGCGCCGGCCGCGCCGTCGCCGCCGTAGTCGCCCGGGTAGCCGACGGCCATCACCGACTCGACGCCCCACTGCTCGACGGCGTAGTCGACGTTGTTCATGTGCTCGGCGCAGTAGTTGGCGCCGGACTCCAAGATGTTGTCCTCGAAGGCCCAGAGCGAGGTCCACGACGCCGGGGCGCCGACCATCTCGTCGTTCTGCATGTCGCCGACGATCGCCAGGGTCGTGGGGGAGCCGAGGGTCTGTGCGAGGGCGAGCACCTCGTCGGCGATCTCGCCGTACACCTGCTTGTGGGTCTGCGGGTTGTAGAGGTTGTCCTCGACGTGCGTGGTGACGTCGATGTCGAAGCCACCGATGCCGCCGTCCTCGTTGACGCGGTTCCAGAAGGCCTCCTGGGCGTCGACGATGGCCACGCCGAGCGCGGCGAACGGGCCCTGGGTGAGGTCGGAGATGATGCCGAGGTAGATGCAGCCGTTGTCCTCGTTCACCGCCTCCGGGCAGGGGTCGTCCGTGACGCCGGGGGCGTCGATGCTCTCACTGCCGCTGTCTCCGCCGCCACGACACCCGGCCGCGACCAGGCTGAGTGCCGCCAGCGCCACTCCTACTTTGGTCAGTTGCTTCACAGCGATCTCTCCTTGATGTGATGGGGCCGGATCAGTAGCTGAACGGCCAGCTCTTCCAGTAGTTGCGGATCCGGATCCAGATCCCGAAGAGCCCCCGTGGCTCGAAGAGCAGGAAGCCCACGATCAAGAGTCCGTAGAGGACCTCCTGCAACTGGAAGATGTTGGGGATGTCGGTCACGTCGGCCGAGATGAACGTGACGTAGTCCGGGAGCTGCCGGGTCAGGGTCGGCAGCATCGAGATGAAGAGCGCGCCCAGCAGGGTGCCGCTCACGGTGCCCGCGCCGCCGATCAGCACCATCGCGATGAACTGCACCGACAGCAGCAGGTTGAAGCTGCCGGGCTCGAAGAACCCGATCAGGCTGTAGATGAGGGCACCGGCGCAGCCGGCGTAGAACGACGAGATGGCGAACGCGACCGTCTTGGTGCGGGGGAGGTTGATCGACATCATCTCCGCCGCCATGTCACGGTCCCGGACGGCGGCGAAGGCGCGCCCCACGCGCGAGCGCGCGAGGTTGCGGGCGGCGAGAGCGAAGATCAGCAGCAGCACCAGCAGCGTGAGGTAGGACTTCTGGTCGCCGCTGAGGAAGTCGCCGGTGCGGGTGAGCTCGATCCCGAAGAGCTCCATCGCGGCACCCTCGCGGCCGACGCCGGCGCCGCCGGTGAGGTCGGTCCACTCCTCGAAGATGTGCTGTCCGATGAACACCAGGCCGAGCGTCACGATCGCGAGGTAGAGCCCGCGCAGCCGGGTCGCGATCGGCGCGATCAGCACGCCGGTCAGTGCGGCCATCAGCCCGGCCGCGGGCAGCCAGATCAAGATGTTGGTGACGCCGAAGCCGATGGTGCGCCCGTCCGGGTCGCCGGAGATCGCCGCGGCGGTGTAGGCACCCACCCCGAGGAAGAACGCATGACCCAGCGACACCTGGCCGGCGAGCCCGGTGATGATGTTGAGGCCCAGCGCACCGATCGCGAAGCCGAGCGCGATCGCCAGCGTCTCCAGCGTCGGGTCGGTGAGCACGAACGGCATCAGGAGGGCGAGGAAGACGATCACCCCGACCCAGATCTGCTTCGGCCGCGTGTTGAAGAGCGCCAGCTCCTGCGCGTAGGAGCTGTAGAAGCCGGGACGACGCGGCAGGCGTCGGGAGTGGCGGGGCCGCTCGGTCGTGGTCGTGGTCATACCCGCCTCACCTCCGGGGTGCCGAAGAGCCCGTAGGGACGCACCAGCAGCACGATGAACATCAGCACGTAGGGGGCGACGACCTCGAAGTTGTTGCCCAGCCAGGGCGCCCACTCCCCTTGGTAGTTGCCGACCAGGGACTCGACGACCCCGACGGCGAGGCCTCCCACGACCGCTCCCGTGAGCGAGTCGAGCCCGCCCAGGATGATCGCGGGCAGGGCGACGAGAGCGACGATCCAGATCTGCCGGTCGACGCCGGCGCTGGTGGCGAGGAGGGTGCCGGCGATCGCGGCCAGGGCGCCGGCGATCGCCCAGGACATCGAGAAGACCGCGCCCACGCTGATGCCCTGCGTCATCGCCGCCTCCTGGTCGAAGGCGGCCGCGCGCATCGCCAGGCCGTGGCGGGTGTAGCGGAAGAACAGTGTGAGCAGCGCGACGACGACGAGCAGCACGCCGATCGCCACCAGGTAGCGCTCCTGGATCCGCAGCCCGAGGATCTCGACCCGCTCCAGGCCCCACGGGTTGGGGATCGGGCGCGCACCGAGGCCGATGAAGCCGGACGTGACCACGCGGACCGCGATGTCGATCCCGATGGTGATGATCGCGATCGTGAACGCCGCCCGGCCGATCATCGGCCGGATGGCGAGCCGCTCGATCACCATCGCCAGCAACGCGGTGAGCAACGCGGCAGCGGTCAGTGACACGAAGAACGCCACCGCTCCGACCGCGACGCCGACGAGCGCGGGGGCGACATAGCTGGTCACCACCGCCCCGGTCATCATCAGGGCCGGCTGCGCGAAGCTGATCGCACCGGAGGACTTGTAGATGATCACGAACCCGAGCGCGAGCAGTGCGTAGATCGAGCCGACGCCCAGGCCGCGCAGGGTCGCTTCGAGGAGATCTGTCATGTGCTGCTCCCGGCGTACAGGTCGTCGACGAGCTTGTGGAAGGACTGCTCGATCGCCGAGCGCTTCACCTTCTGGGTGGCGGTCAGCTCGCCGTCCTCGTGGTCGAGCTCCTTGGGCAGCAGCCGGAACTCCTTGAGCTGCTCCACCTGCGCCAGCCGGGTGTTGACGTCGGCGACCACCTCGCCGATCAGCGCCACCACCTCGGGCTTCTCACTCAGATCGCGGTAGGTGCTGTAGCCCAGCCGCTGTCGCTGCGCCCACTCGCCGACGGTCTCGAGCTCGATGCCGATCATGGCGGCGAGGTACTTGCGGCCGTCACCGATCACGATCGCCTCGCGGACGTACGGCGACGCCTTCAGCTCGTTCTCGATCTGCGAGGGCGAGATGTTCTTGCCGCCGGCGGTGATGATGATGTCCTTCATCCGGTCGGTGATCTTGAGGTGGGTGCCCTCGACCCACTCGCCGACGTCGCCGGTGTGGAGCCAGCCGTCCTCGGTGATCACCGCACTGGTGGCCTCCGGCTTGTTCCAGTAGCCGGCGAAGACGCCCGGGTGCCGGGTGAGGATCTCGCCGGTCAGCTCGTCGAGCTTGACCTCGGTGCCGGGGTGGACCTCGCCGACGGTGCCCAGCCGGACCCGGCCGGGCCGGTTGGCGGTGGCGACCGCGGTGTTCTCGGTCATGCCGTAGACCTCGTGCATCGGCACCCCGATGCCCATGAAGAAGCGGAGCACGTCCGGCGCGATCGGCGCGGCCCCGGAGGCGGCGTACCGGACCTCCCGCATGCCGAGCCGGTCCTTGAGGGTGCGGTAGTAGCACACCCAGCCGATGCCGTAGAGCAGCCGCGACGACATGGTGTGCACGCCGCCCGACTCGACGAGGCGCTGGCCGAGGCCGTCGGCGACCTTCAGCCAGAACGCGCCGACCTTGCGCTTGAGCCAGGAGGCCCCGGACAGCCGCTGCTCGATCCCGGCCAGCTGCTTCTCCCAGATCCGCGGGACGCCGAAGAGGATCGTCGGCTGGATCTCGCGCAGGTTGGCCGGCACCGTCTCGATCGACTCGGCGAAGTTGACCTGGGTCGCGGCGCCGGCGTTGAACCAGGTGCTGAAGATCCGCTCCGCGACGTGGGCGAGTGGCAGGTAGGACAGCGACAGGTCCTTCGGCCCGGGAGGCGGGTCGGTGAACGCGCCCTCGGAGACCAGGATCCTGATCGCGAACTCCACGTTGGCGACCGTCAGCATCGCCCCCTTGGGCGGGCCGGTGGTGCCGGAGGTGTAGACGAGCGTGGCGAGGTCGTCGTCGGTCTGGGCCGCGAGGACGTCGGCGAGCGCGTCCGGGTGCTGCTCGCGGTGCGTGCGGCCGAGGTCGACGAGCTCCTCCCACGACATCAGCTGCTCGTGCTCGTAGCGACCGCGGATGCCCCGCGGCTCGAGGTAGACGATGTGCTCGAGGGTGGGCGACGCGCCGAGGACCTCGAGGGTCTTGTCGAGCTGCTCCTGGTCCTCGACCACGATCAACCGGGCTCCGGAGTCGCCGAGCAGGTAGCCGACCTCGGCCGCCGGGTTGGTCGGATAGACGCCGACCGAGGCCGACCGGGCCGCCATCGCGCCCATGTCGGCGATGAGCCACTCGGGCCGGTTCTCGGAGTGGATGGCGATCCGGTCGCCGGGCTCGATGCCGAGCGCCAGGCAGGCGTGGCCGACCGCCTCCACGTGCTCCCAGTACGACGCCCAGGTCCACTCCCGCCAGATACCGAAGTGCTTGTCACGCAGCGCCACCGCGTCGGGCATCGTGCGCGCGTGGTCGCGGATCCTCGTCACCGGACTAGTCATCGGTCGACAGCTCCTCTCCGAGGTAGGCACGGATGACGTCGGGGTGCCGCTGCACCTCGTCGGGGGTGCCGGTCGTGATCGGCTCGCCGAAGTCGACGACGAGGATCCGGTCGGCGAGGTCCATGACCATCCCCATGTCGTGCTCGACGAGCACCATCGGGATGCCGAGCTCGTCGCGGATGTCGAGGATGTAGCGGGCGGTGTCCTCGGTCTCCTCGAGGTTCATGCCGGCCACCGGCTCGTCGAGGAGCAGCAGCCGGGGCTCCATCGCGAGAGCCCGGCCCAGCTCGACCCGCTTCTGGACGCCGTACGGCAGGAGGCCGACCGGGAGCGCCCGCCACTGCTCGAGCTCGAGGAAGTCGACGATCTCCTCCACGAAGCGCCGGTGGACCAGCTCCTCGTTGCGGGCGCGGCCGCGCCACACCATGGCGGCGAGAGCGCCGTAGGAGATGTGCTGGTGACGGCCCAGCATCAGGTTGTCGATCACCGTGAGGTGCTCGAAGAGCGCGATGTTCTGGAAGGTCCGTGCCATCCCCATCGCCGCGATCCTGTTGGGCCGCATGCCGCGGATGTCGCGACCGAGGAACTCCACCGACCCCTGCTGCGGCCGGTAGACGCCGGACATCACGTTGAACAGCGACGTCTTGCCCGCGCCGTTGGGACCGATCACGGCGTGCAGCTCGCCGGGGCGTACCTCGAGGGTGACGCCGTTGATCGCCTTGACCGCTCCGAAGGAGAGGTGGATGTCGGCAAGACGAAGCACCGGCTGCTCGGCCGGGGCCTCGTCGCGAGGCCGCGCCTGCCGGTCGACGTCGACACTCATGCAGTGCCTCCTCGGCTCATGCGGACCACCTCTTCTTCCGTCGGTAGTGCTTGACCTCGCGGAAGGACTTCCGGTCGTGCTCGCCGGGGTGCAGCCCGAGGTAGAACTCCCGGACGTCGTCGTCGGCGAGCAGCTGCGCGGCGGGCTTGTCCATCACCACGCGGCCGGTCTCCATCACGTAGCCGTGGGTGGCGATCGAGAGCGCCATGGTGGCGTTCTGCTCGACCAGCAGCACGCCGGTGCCGGCCTTGTTGATCTCCAGGATCACGTCGCGGATGGTCTCGACCAGCTTGGGCGCCAGGCCGAGCGTCGGCTCGTCGAGCAGCAGGTAGCGCGGGTCGGACATCATCGCGCGACCGATCGCCAGCATCTGCTGCTCGCCACCGGAGAGGTAGCCGGCGGTGCGGGCGCGGCGCTCGCGCAGCACCGGGAACAGGTCGTAGACGCGCTCCATGTTCTGCGCCATCTGGGAGCGCAGCGTGTGGGCGCCGGTCCTGAGGTTGTCCTCGATGCTCATCTCGACGAAGACGCGCCGCCCTTCGAGCACCTGGCGGACACCCCGGCGGACGATCTTCTCCGGCGGCAGCGCCTGGATCGGCTGCTCGTCGAGCGCGACGGCGCCCTTGGTGACCTCGCCGTCGTGGACGTCGAGGAGGCCGGTGAGGGCCCGCAGGAGTGTGGTCTTGCCGGCGCCGTTCGAGCCCAGCAGCGCGACGATCTCGCCGTCCGGGACGTCGATGCTGACCCCGCGCAACGCGAGCACGACGTCGTCGTAGACGACCTCGAGGTTCTTCGCGCTCAGCATGGTGTCCCTCCTGCCGCGCGGCCGATGTGATGACCGTCTCATTGTGGCGACGGCCGTGGGTGACGTCATTGGAGTCGTGTCCAAGTTGTGACCCGGACGGTTCGTGATCTGGTCACAAACGGCCCTGGCCGTCCTAGTGTGGTGCCGGTCACGCCGCCGTCGAGAGGACAGGGATGGCACAGCGCGCCGCAGCCGCCCGCCAGGATCACCACGAGACCCAGGCCGTCGCCGACTGGACCCACCACCGGGTGGACGAGCTCGCGCACGCCGCGGCGCGGGAGATCTGGCGGGAGATCCCGGGCTATCACGAGCACGCCGACCTGAGCCTGTTCACCGAGGTGGAGGCCCACGCGCGGCAGGTCTTCGGCGTCTACGTCGCCACCGTGCGCGAGGGGCGGCACCCCCATCGTCGCGACTTCCCGTGGACCGCCGGCCATGCGATGCGACGAGTCGATCTCGGCGTCGGTCTCGCCGACTTCCTCAAGGCCTTCCGCGTCGGCCAGATCACGCTGTGGGAGGACATCACGGCCGCCGTCGCCGAGCAGAGCCTGTCGGCCGATGCGGCACTGCAGCTGGTCGGCCCGATGCT
This sequence comes from uncultured Nocardioides sp., assembly GCA_964544855.1. Lineage (GTDB taxonomy): Bacteria > Actinomycetota > Actinomycetes > Propionibacteriales > Nocardioidaceae > Nocardioides. The sequence continues at coordinate 8,753 of CAZJDU010000029.1, read as the reverse complement.
GCGCACCGTCGAGGTCGGCAGCACCGTCGCCGCCGAGACCTACCTCGAGGCACAGCAGTACCAGCTCGCCGACTCCGCGCGCCTCGCGCGCGACCTGCTCGAGGACCTGCTGCTCGGCAACCCGCCCACGGTCGAGGCGCGCGTCGACGCCCTGCGCCGGGTCGGGATCACCGACGAGACGCCGATCGTGGCGGTGGTCGCCACCCTGCCCGACGTCGACAACAGCGCGCACGACGTGCGGCAGCGCATCCGCAGTGCCCTCACCGGCGCCGGCCAGGGCCTCGCCGTCCGCCGACACGACGAGGTGGTCGCGCTGCTGCCGGCCCCGGGGGGCGTGGCGGAGCCGCTGGTGGCCTCCCTGCGCACGGCGATCACGTCACTGGTCGGCAGCGGCGTGGCGGTCCGGGTGGGCGCGAGTGCGGTCCACGAGGGCTACGCCCGGGTCCCGAGGGCCTATGAGGAGGCCCGGCTCGCGCGCCAGGCGCTCGACGGTCCCGGACTGCGCGCGATGGCGGAGCTGTCGACGCTCGACCTGCTCGTGCACAGCCAGGACGGGCTGGGCCGGATGGTGCCGGCCGAGGTGCGGGCCTTCGTCGAGGAGGACCTGGCCTCCGGCGGCGTGCTGGTGGAGACGCTCGGGGCCTTCGTCGAGAACGACCTCAACGCCCGGCTCACCGCCGTCCACCTGCGCAACCACGTCAACACGGTCTACTACCGGCTGGGTCGGATCGCGGAGCACACCGGCCGCGACGTCCGGTCGGCCGAGCAGCTCATCGATCTGCTGCTCGCCGTACGACTGGTGCGAGCCGAGCGCTGAGCTCACGGCGAGCGCAGCAGGCCCCATCGCCGGGCACGTGCCAGCGCCTCGGCGCGGGAGCTGGTGTCGAGCTTGCGGTAGAGCAGGCGCTTCTGGCTGCGCACCGTGTTGTAGGAGACCACCCGCCGCGCCGCGATCTGGGGCAGCGTCAGGCCGTCCGCGAGATCCTCGAGGACCTGCTGCTCACGTGCCGTGAGCTCGACGAGGCCCACGGTGTGCGCGAACGGCTCGGGCACCGCGACGAACGCCGCGTCGTCGAGCAGGTCGCTCACGCCCGGCACCAGTGCCGCGAGCTCCTCCAGCGCGCCGCGGGCCACCGTGGTGAACGCCCGGATCGTCCCGGTGGCACGGACCGAGCCCAGCGCATGCCGCACGGCGGTGCGCGCGACCGTGTCGTCGCCGAGGCGCAGCGCCGCGACCGCGCGGATCAGCAGCATCTCCTGCCGATGGCGGGCGTACGCCGTCCGCTCCCAGCCGCTGTCCGCTGACCGGTGCAGCGCACCCTCGTCGTCGCCGGTCATCAGGTCGAGCCGCGCCCACCCCACGCGGAGCAGGGGATGCTCGTCCCCGGCCGCGACGAGGGCGGCGCGGGCGAGGTTGCCGCGTCCGAGTGCCAGGTGGAGATCGGCCTCGGCGGCGGCGAGCAGCGGACGCGCGATCGCCCCTGGTCCGAGCCAGTTCCGGTGCTGCTGCCGCGCGCGCTCGATCCGGTCGAGCGCGTCGTGGACCGCCCCGGCGGTCAGCGCGTACTGGGCGCGGGCATACAGCAGATAGGCCCAGAACTCGTCGGTGTGGGTCAGCTGCGCGAGCTCGTGATCGAGCGCCGCGGCCCGCGCCAGGTCCAGTCGGTCGACCGCGAGGAGCAGGTCGGCGGCGACGCCGGTGGAGCGGACCATCGGCGCCATCCACAGGTGGGGGACGTCCGGGATGGGACGGTGCTCCGCGAGCCACGCGGTGGCGGCCGAGGTGTCGCCCGTGACGGCGTGTGCAAGGGCCAGCTTGCCCGCGGCGTCGGACCGGACGTAGGCGCGCGGGCTCAGCCAGCCATGCCGATGGGAGCTGTGCAACGACGTGACGGCGGCTTCGTGGTCACCGGCGAGCAGGTGGGTGATGCCGATCTGGAGCTGGATGTTGGCTGCCAGGCCGCCGACGACCTCGGGACGCGCGGAGCGCGCGGCTTCCGCGATCCGCGCCAGCCGCGCACCGTACTGGCTCGCGATGCCGGTCGCGCCTCGCCACCGCACCGCGATCAGCGCGGCGTACTTGGTGTCGAGCAGGTCCTCGGCGTCCGGGCCGAGGCCGAGCGCGTCCAGCTCGTCCTCGTCGGCGGGGAGCCGGATCGCGGCGTGCAGGTCGGCATCGGGCACGCGGGCCTTGGGGTCCCGGACCGCCAGGACGCGCGGCCGGTGGCGGATCTCCTCCATCGGCAGCTCCGCGAACGTCTGGTGGAGCACGTCGTCGTGGCCGACGAGCAGATCGCGCCACGACCGCTCGATCACCTCGATGGCGACCTGCCACTGCCGGGCCTCGAGGGCGTGCCGGAGTGCGCGGTCGATCGGCCCGTTGTCGGCGTACCAACGGGCGAGGGCGACGTGGAGCCGGTGGGCCCGGTCAGGAGCGCGGCCGAGCAGCTCGTCGCGGAGCGCCCGCCGGGCGGCGACGTGCCAGCGGTAGCGGAGGGTGCCGTCGTGCTCGTCGCAGTCCAGCAGTCCTTGGCGCACCAGCGCCTCCACGTGGACCTTCGCGTCCGGGTCGTCGCTGATCACCTCGATCATGGCTGGCGTGAAGTCGTCCGGTACGGCGCTCTGCAGGGCCAGGGTCACGCGTTCCGGGGAGGTCGACTCCGCGATCAGCCGGTCGCGCAGGTAGTCCGCGAAGACGACGCGGATCGTCTCGGCGAGGTCGCCCTGCCTCGGCGTCGGCTGCTCGCGCAGCCGCAGCGCCGCGGCGCGGACCGGTTCGGGCCATCCTGCGGTCTCGTCGTGCAGCCGCTGGGCGAGGCCCGCCGGCCCCGGCACGCCGGCCGTCGCGAGCAGATCCGCGGTCTCGGCCGCCGTGAAGCCGAGGTCACGGGCGGTGAGCACGGCAGCGTCGAGGTCGAGGTACTGGTAGCTGGGGAACCAGCGGTGCCCGCGGAGGGCGACCATCAGTCGGAGGTGGTGCAGGTGGTGGACCAGGTCGAGCAGCGCGCTGTCGACGCCGCCGTCGGTGATGTTGTCGAAGGCGTCGACGACCAGGAGCACCGGCCGCTCGGCCGACCGCACGGCACGCTCGACGACCGCGACCGGGTCGTCCGGATGAGGTGGCCGGTCGGTGGGTGGTGCGATGCCGGCCTCGGCCAGCAGGTCGATCACCGTGTGCCAGAAGCTCTCGGCGTCCCCGGCGCCCGGCCGGATCCGCACCCAGATGACGATCTCGAGGCTCGACGCCTGCGCGGCCACCCACTGCGCGACGAGGGTGGACTTGCCGAAGCCCACCGGCGCGCGCAGCAGCGTCAGCGCCGGCCGAGCGTCGAGCTGCGCCGAGAGGCGGGGGCGGGGCACCACGTGGGGAGCGAGGCGAGGCAGGTGGCCGAACCCGTGCGGCACGGGTGCGGGAGGGCCTGAGCTGGTTGCGGTCACCGTAGGGGGAGCATTTCCTCGGGTGCGGGGTCGGGACGCCGGTCAGGACCCGAGTGCTGACCGGCGCTGCGATCCGGGGCGTCGACCGGATCACGGCACCCTAGCGCGCGAACCACCGACCCAGCGGTCGACGCATCCGGCGCGACGGGTGAGCCACCGGGTGAACTGACGGGTGACGTCACGGCCCCGAGACCGTCGATCCGTGGCGCTCGACGCGATGGCGGGGTGATCCGGCGGGTGAAGTCCGGGCCGCGGTCTGGCCCACGGAGACCGTGGACGCGCAGCCTGACCGGTGTCGGCGCTTGCGGGGGCGGGTCTGCACGGTCCTCGGGAACCGCGCCTTCGGCTGCTTCGACTCTCTGGGGATGTGCATCTGCATGCGATATCTGCCGTTCGTACCGGCACGCTCGGGACCGGCCGCGGCTTCTGCTCGCGGGCGGCGGTGGCTGGCCGCCGCGGTCGCCGTGCCGACCGCCGTCGCGACCGTGATGCTGGCGACGCCCGCTGCGGGTGAGCCGGAGCCGTCCGAACCGGCCACGACCACGGCAGCGGCCGCCTCCGGTCCGCCCGAGTACGAGATCGAGGGCGGATGGATCGATCCGCCGGAGTCGGTCGGTCGCGGTGAGCCCGTGGTGTCGGAGTGGAGGGTCAACGTCAACGACTCCGAGGACCCGCCCGGGAACGACCCGGTCGACGACGTGACGGCCACCTTCGCCCTCGGCAACGCGTTCTTCGAGGCCCTTCCCGACCTCTGTCTGACCGAGGGCGTGGAGCCCGTGTCGAGGATCTCCGAGGACGGCACGGAGCTGCGGTGCAACCTGGGCACGGTCCGGATGGGGACCGCGGTCGTGGTGCAGATCCCGGTCGTGCCGAGCGGTGAGACCGGCGAGGAGGTCACCCATGTCGGGAGCATCGGAGAGGAGCGTGCGGAACTGCCGCCGATCCCGATCCTCAACGACTTCCGGATGGACATGTACTACGGCCAGAACACCAACTTCTTCGTCTGGGACGACATCGCCGATCCGACGCAGGTCGCGGCCGACATCCAGTGGACGCTCCGCCTCGGACGCGGGTCCGACCCCGGCCCGCCGGACGTGACCTACCAGCTGACGGTGACCGCTGCCGACGGCTCCCCGGTGAGTGTCGGCGTGAACCCGCGCGACCCGTCCCAGGTGGGCTGCACGCCGTTCAGCTTCAACTGGGCGGACGGCCATCCCTGGTCCGGCCGACCGGGTCGACCGGAGCGCAACACGTCCTTCGTCGACTCCTGCACCCTGACCCGGACGGGCCCGGAGACGTTCGAGCTCACGCTGACCGGCATCGACTACGACCTGCTGGATGTCCCGGAGCTCGACTCGGTGGGCAACACACTGCCGCCCAACTGGGCGGCGATCGCATCGGGGACCCTGTGGTTCGACGTCGCCACGAGCTCGAGGGGCTCGCTCAGCGTCACGGCGAGCTCGCCGACGTACGAAGCACCCACCGGGCAGCGGTTCACCGACCTCGCCGGCAACAACGAGACCAACAAGTCCTACTACCTGCCGGGCAGCTGGGCCGCGTCCTGGAACCGGGCGTTCACCGGCTCCGGCGGGACGTACTGGGACGACACCTACCGCGTGCCGGCGGGGACCGTCGTGCAGCAGCGGACGAGCAACCGGGGCGGCGGTGGCGGCTCGACCGAGCCCACCGCGGTGTGGGGCAACTGCACCGTCCTCGACACGGCGTACGTGACCTACCAGTCCGGCGGTGCGGACCTCCAGGGGTGGGACCCGGCCGACGGCACGGTGGTGACGGTGGAGCCCGGCGACCCCGGGTACGACTTCTCCTGGTACGTCGGGCCGCAGCCGGCCGATCCGGACCGGTTCGACTGTGGCGCCGACCCCGGGAACTGGGTGACCACCGAGCCGGCCGACCCGACCACGGTGCAGGCCGTGCGGGTGACCTACCCCTACGCGCGCTACTCGGAGACGGGGACGGAGCGGTTCGTCCTGCAGGTCCACCCGATCATCGATCCGGACGTCCCGCACGGTCAGGACGTGTGGATGTTCGGCTCCGCACTGAAGGGCGAGGACTGGCTGGGCCCCGACGCGGGCAACGTGGTCACCCGGACGCCCGACGCCCGCTACCCGTACACCAACGGTCGTCGCGACATCCTGCGCGTGGTGAGCGCGATCCCCGACATCCGGAAGGAGGCGGCGTCCGCCACGGTCACGCCCGGTGTGCCGGCGGACTTCACGCTGACCTACTCCGCGACGGGCAGTGCGCTGATCCCGCCGACGATGGACGGCTACGAGATCGTCGACACGCTGCCCGCGGGCATGACCTACGTCGCGGGATCCGCCGATCCCGAGCCGGAGGTGAGCACCGACCCGGGTGGTCACCAGGTGCTGACGTGGCAGTTCGACGGGGTCGAGACCAACACCGAGCACGAGCTGACCTACCAGGCCGTGGCCGATGCGACCGTGGCGCCCGGCACGGCGCTGACCAACGTGGCCGTGTCGCGCGTCGGCGACGGCACCCCCGGCTCCGGCCCGACGGGCGACTACTCCGACCCGGCCCGGGCGACGGTCACCAGCACGACCAACGGCTACACCACGATCCTGAAGACCTCCGACGTCGCCTACATCCCGAATGACGAGGGCGACGGGGTCGGCACCGGCTCGTGGACCGTGGCCATCGAGTCGTTCGACCCGATGACGCAGGGTTTCACCGACACGATCGACATCCTTCCCTACAACGGCGACCTGCGCGGGACGTCGTACTCCGGCACCTATCGGCTGACCGACGTCGTGCTCCCCGACGGAGGCACCGTCTACTACACCGACGCCGATCCGGCGACCCTGACCGACGACCCGGCCGACCCGGCCAACGGCGCGGCGGGCGATCCGACGGGCAACACGGTGGGATGGACCACGATCGCGCCGGACGACCCGACCGCGATCCGTGTGATCGGCGGCGAGCTGGAACCGGGCGCGGAGTTCTCGTTCCAGCTCGCGATCCGGACGCGCGGTGCGGAGCCGGAGGACGTGTTCTGGAACAGCGCGCAGGCGCGGGCCGAGCACACCGAGCTGGTGATGCGGACATCGGCGCCGCTGTTCGTGACGGCCTACGACGTCGTGAAGTCCTCGAAGCCGGCGCCGGGCTCCGAGGTCGAGCCGGGGGACGTGGTCGAGTACACGATCGAGGTGACCCAGGTGGGCGAGGTGCCGGCGGGGGCCTGGTTGACCGACGACCTCTCGCAGGTGCTCGACGATGCGGAGTACAACGACGACGTCGACGCCGACCTGGGGGTGGCGTCGGTGTCGGGCGACACGCTGTCGTGGGAAGGGGAGATCCCGGTCGGAGGGACGGCCAGGATCACCTACTCGGTGACGGTCGGTGACCGCATCGGCGACCTGAGGGTGCGCAACGTCGTCACCTCGCCCGGCTGTCGGACGCAGAGCGACTGCACCACCGACCAGCACGTCGAGCCGTTGCCGTCGCCGGAGCCCGAGCGGGAGGGGGCACTCCCGGGCACCGGTGGTCCGGCGCTGTTGTCGCTGGCGCTCGGCCTGCTGCTCCTGGCTGCTGGTGCCGGGGTGATCGCGCTGCGCCGCCGGAGCTGACCGAGCCTCAGCAGGCGGCGAACGGGCCGGCGGTGGCGACGGCCAGCGCCGCGAACCGCTCGCCCATCCGCCGGTGCGTGGCGCCGTCGGGGTGCAGCGCGTCGGGCAACGGCAGCTCGGCCGCGTCAGCCTCGCCGTAGAGCTCCCGGCCGTCGAGGTGGTGCAGGTGCGGATCGGACTCCCGGCGCTCGGCGACGATCCGGGCGAGCTCCTCGCGGATCACTCTGAGGGTGAGCTTGCCGGATGCGACGTCGGCAGGATCGCCCGTGGCCAGGAACGACACGCGCCCCTCGCTCATCGCCTCCGGGTCGGGCGCAGCCGGTCCGGGCACGTCCTCGTGGATCGGGCAGAGGATGGGCGAGACGACCAGCAGCGGCGTGTCCGGGTGTCCCTCGCGGATGGTGTCGAGGAAGCCGTGGACCGCGGGGCCGAAGGCGCGCCGCCGCATCAGGTCCGCGTTGACGATGTTGATGCCGAGCTTGACGCTGATCAGGTCGGCGGGGGTGTCGCGCAGGGTGCGGGCGGTGAACGGGTCCAGCAGTGCGCTGCCGCCGAGCCCGAGGTTGACCAGGTCGACGTCGGTGAGGCGCGCGGCGATCGCGGGCCAGGTGCCGGTCGGGTGGGCGGCGTTGGAGCCGTGGCTGATCGAGCTGCCGTGGTGCAGCCAGACGGGGCGGTCGCGGCGCACGGGCTCGACCGGGGCGTCGGCGCGCAGCGCGACCAGGACCGTGGTCTCGTCGTGGGGCAGCCAGATCTCGACCAGCTTGTCCGCGCCGGGGAGTCCGTCGAAGCGGAGGGTGCCGGACGTTCCGGGGCGATGCTCGAAGCCGCCGGTGCTCATGTCGATGACGAGGGCGTCGCCGCCGTCCACCGTGGCCTGGTCGACGAGATCGCCGTCGACCAGGAGGTCGTAGACACCGTCGGGGCGTGGCGGGGCGCCGACGTACTCCCGCTTGGTCGGGATGGTGTCGAGCTCGAGCGTCGTGGCGCGCGTGCGGAAGGAGAGGCGCACGCCGGCGGGCTGCGACGCTGCCATCGCCAGCTGGCCGTCGGCCGCCTGCGCACGTGCCCACGCGGGGAGGCGGTGGGGCAGCAGGCCGCGGGAGGTGTGCTCGAGCTCGATGGCGCCGCGGAGCAGGTCGTCGGTGATCGGGATCGTGGTCAGACTCATGGGTCTCTCGTGGTCGGTCGTGGTCACGCCGGGGTGCGCAGCATCGTGTCGAGGAGGTCGAGGATGCGCTCCCAGCTCTGCTGGCTGTCGGGGTTGCTGTGGCTGAAGCCGCCGGCGAGCTCGAGGCTGGTGTAGCCGTGGAAGACGCTCCCGAGCAGCCGGACGGCGTGGGTCTCGTCCGGCTCGGTCAGGTGGTAGCCGCGGAGCACGGCCCGGGTCATCGATGAGAGCCGCGGTCCGGCACTGCGGGCCGCCGTCTCGGGGTCGAGGCGGAGCCGCGCGGCGTCGTACCGCCCGGGGTGGTCCGCCGCGTAGCCGCGGTAGACGTCGCCCAACGCGGCCAGCGCCTCCTTGCCGGCACGCCCGGCGATCGCCTCGGCCGCCCGCGCGGCGAGCTCCTCCAGGGCGAGCAGGGCGATCCGGGTGCGCAGGTCGTCGGAGCCGCCGACGTGGGAGTAGAGGCTGGCGACCTTGACGTCGAAGCGGCGCGCCAGCGCGGACAGGGTCACGTGCTCGAAGCCGACCTCGTCGGCCAGCTC
>CAZJDU010000028.1:0-33272 GCA_964544855.1 uncultured Nocardioides sp. | reverse complement strand
TCGGTGCGGAAGCCGATCAGCCCACGCGCCGGGACGACGAACTCCATCCGCACCCAGCCGGTGCCGTGGTTGGTCATCCCCTCCATCCGGCCCTTGCGGTTGGCGAGCAGCTCGGTGATGGTGCCGAGGAACTCCTCCGGCGCGTCGATGGTGAGCCGCTCGAACGGCTCGTGGACCTTGCCGTCGACCTCCTTCGTGACCACCTGCGGCTTGCCGACGGTCAGCTCGTAGCCCTCGCGGCGCATCTGCTCGACCAGGATGGCGAGTGCGAGCTCGCCGCGGCCCTGCACCTCCCACGCATCGGGACGATCGGTCGACAGCACCCGCAGCGACACGTTGCCGACGAGCTCGGCGTCGAGGCGGTCCTTCACCAGCCGCGCGGTGACCTTCGCGCCCTTCGCGCCCTTGCCGACCAGGGGAGAGGTGTTGGTGCCGATCGTCATCGAGATCGCCGGCTCGTCGACGTGGATCAGCGGCAGCGCCACCGGGTGCTCGGGGTCGGCCAGGGTCTCGCCGATCGTGATGTCCGGGATGCCCGCCACCGCGACGATGTCGCCGGGCCCGGCCTGCTCACCGGGCTTGCGCTCCAGCCCGTCGGTGACCAGCAGCTCGGTGACCTTGACGTTCTTGGTCTCGCCGCTGCGCCGCATCCACGCGACCTGCTGCCCCTTGCGCAGCTCGCCCTGCTTGATCCGCAGCAGCGCCAGCCGGCCGAGGAACGGCGAGGCGTCGAGGTTGGTCACGTGCGCCTGCAGCGGCGCCCCCTCGTCGTAGGTCGGCGCGGGGATCGTCTCCAGGATCGTGCGGAAGAGCGGCTCGAGGTCCTTGCCCTCGGGCAGCTCGCCGTCGGCCGGCTGCTCGAGCGAGGCGATCCCGGCCTTGCCGGAGGCGTAGACGACCGGGAAGTCCAGCGCGTCCTGGTTGTGGCTGTCGTCGAGCAGGTCCATGAACAGCTCGTAGGTCTCGTCGACCACCTCGGAGATCCGGGCGTCGGCGCGGTCGACCTTGTTGACCACGAGCACCACGGGCATGTCCGCGTTGAGCGCCTTGCGCAGCACGAACCGGGTCTGCGGCAGCGGGCCCTCGGAGGCGTCGACCAGCAGCACGATGCCGTCGACCATCGACAGGCCGCGCTCCACCTCGCCGCCGAAGTCGGCGTGCCCCGGGGTGTCGATGATGTTGATCGTCATCTCACCGCCGGCCAGGTCCTGCGCCGACGGCCCGGTGTAGTGGATCGCGGTGTTCTTCGCGAGGATCGTGATGCCCTTCTCACGCTCCAGGTCGCCGGAGTCCATCACGCGCTCGGCGACGCCCTCGGCCTGGTGGGCGGTGAACGCACCGGCCTGGTGCAGCATGGCGTCGACCAGCGTGGTCTTGCCGTGGTCGACGTGCGCCACGATGGCGACGTTGCGGAGATCGGAACGTGTGGTGGACATGGGTGTACGGCGCGCCTTCACTGGTGGGAACTCGACGGGCTCGACCACCGACGGCGGAGCCCCTCCAAGTCTAGTGCGGTGGCTGCGGATCGCCGCTTTCGCGACGTCGCACCACCGGCCCGCAGCGTGCAGCGCCACCGGACCGGCTCAGGCTTCGGCGGTAGCCGAGAGCAGCGTGCGTGCGGCGGTGGCGATCCGTGCGAGCTCCTCGTAGTCGGCGCCGTCTCGGGCCTGGACGGACATGCCCTGGATCAGGGCTCCGATGGTGCGGGCGATCCCAGTGACATCGGCGCCGTCGGGGAGCTCGCCTCGCTCGACCGCGTTCGCAACACGTTCGCGCAGACTGTCGAGAGCGTGGTCGCGCTCAGCCCGGACGACGGCCGCGGCCACCTCGGCGTCGCGCCCCGTCGCCAGCAAGCCGGTCGAGACGAGGCATCCGCGACCGGGGTCGGTGGTGAACTCGCGGGCGGCGCGATCGAGATACTCGCCAACGGCCGCCGTGAGCGGGAGGTCGGAGTCGAGGGCGAAGCCGTACTGCTCCTGATAGCGATGCACTGCGCGCTCGAACAGGTGCTCCTTGGAGTCGAACGCCCGGTACAGCTGGGGCGCGGTCAGTCCGGTCGCCTCTTGCAGCAGCGTCATGCTCGCGCCCTCGTACCCGTGCTCCCAGAACACCAGCAGGGCGCGGTGCAGCGCCTCGCCCGGGTCGAACGAGCGTGGCCGTCCAGGCTTGCGAGTGGTTTCCATAGTGACTGCTACGGTATCTCATGCACGTGTTTCGTAACGATCACTACGGAGGAAACATGTCCCAGTCCACGGCTCTCATCACCGGCGCATCGCGCGGCATCGGCGCCGCTACTGCGGCTGCACTCGCGCTCGATGGTCTCGCCCTCATCGGCATCCACTACGGCCACGATCGTTCCGCAGCGGAAGGAACTGCCGAGCGCATCCGCTCGCTCGGCGCGACTCCGGTCCTGGTCCAGGCCGATCTGGCCGAGGGAGAGCCCGCAGCCGCGACGATCGCCCGCGAGTGGACGAGCGCGCTGGACGAGCACGGGTTGACCGGCACCGACGTTCTCGTGAGCAACGCGGGAGTCAACGGTGCGCAGGTGCTCACCGAGCTCGACCCCGAGACCTACGCCCGAGTGCAGGCGGTGAACCTCACTGCTCCGTTGTTCCTGCTCCACCACCTCGCAGGCTCCCTGAACGATGGTGGCCGCGTCATCGCGATCTCGACCGGCTACACACGGGTCGCGGCACCCACCCACCTCGCCTACACCGCGTCCAAGGCCGGATTGGAGGGGGCGCTGCGTGCCGTCTCGCCGGAGCTCGGTCAGCGCGGGATCACGGTCAACGCGGTCGCGCCCGGCATCATCGACACCGACCTGAACGCCGATTGGATCGAGGCGCCCGGGGCCCGCGAGGATGCCGCCACGGTCTCGGCGTTCGGCAGGATCGGAACACCCGAGGACGTCGCCGACATCGTCAGCTACCTCGCCGGCGACGGTGCGCGCTGGATCACCGGGCAGACCATCGACGCGACGGGTGGCTCCCGCCTCTGAGGCCGCACTCGGCCGGTCCGACTCCGCGAGCAGCAGGGTCTCGTAGGCTCACGGTGATGAACGACACCGACTCCGGCAGCTGCTGCGCACCGTCGCGCGGCACCGAACCCGTCGATGTGGACCCGGTCGCGTCGCCACCCATCATCGGAGGTGCGGCGGGGCCTCTCGTCGCGCTCGAGGCGGCCGAGTTCCTGATGGGCACCGACGACACGGACGGGTTCGCAGCGGACGGCGAGGGCCCGGTGCGACCGGTGCGGGTGGACGGGTTCCGCGTCGCGCCGTACGCAGTGACCAACGCCGACTTCCGGCGCTTCGTGGCGGCCACCGGACACGTGAGCGAGGCGGAGCGCTTCGGCTGGTCCTACGTGTTCGCGAGCTTCCTGCCCGGCCACCTGCGCAAGGACGCCCCGCGCCCGGACGAGGCCCCGTGGTGGTGCGGCGTCCAGGGCGCGACGTGGGACGCTCCCGAGGGGCCCGGCAGCAGCGTCGACGGGCGGGAGGACCACCCGGTGGTCCACGTCTCCTGGAACGACGCGGTCGCCTACTGCGCCTGGGCCGGCGTCCGGCTGCCCACCGAGGCGGAGTGGGAGTACGCCGCCCGCGGCGGGCTGGAGCAGGCGCGCTACGCCTGGGGTGAGGACCTCACGCCGGACGGGGAGCACCGCTGCAACATCTGGCAGGGCCGGTTCCCGACCAAGAACACCGTCGAGGACGGCTATCGCGGCACCTGCCCGGTCGACGCGTTCCCGCCGAACGGTCACGGCCTGCACAACGTCGCCGGCAACGTGTGGGAGTGGTGCGCGGACTGGTGGGGCACCGAGCACGCCGCCGACCGCTGCGTGAACCCGACCGGCCCGTCGGCCGGCCCGGCGAAGGTGATCCGCGGCGGCTCCTACCTGTGCCACGCGTCGTACTGCAACCGCTACCGGGTCGCCGCCCGCACCGCGAACACCCCGGACAGCACCACGGGCAACACCGGCTTCCGGGTCGTCGCCGACCTGCCCACGTAGGTGATCGCACGAACAAGGAGCGCCGACGGCGCGCCGCCCCGCGGGCGCTCGCTACGGCGCTCCCTCTGCGTGCGATCACCTAGGCTCGGTGACATGGTCACCCTCGCCCGCGCCGACCGCGTCGACCGCGACGGCCTCCTCGACTTCGCCCGCACCCGGCACCGGCTCACCCTGGTCACCCGTCGCAGCAGCGGCGGGCTGCAGGTCTCACCGGTGACCGGCGGCATCGACGCCGAGGGCCGGATCGTCATCTCGACCTATCCCGACCGGGCGAAGGCGGTCAACCTGCGCCGCGACCCGGCCGCGACCGTGCTGGTGCACTCCGAGGAGTGGAACGACCCCTACGTCCAGGTCGACGGCACCGCCGAGGTGCTCGACATGCCCTCGCGCGAGGCTGAGGACGGGCTGGTGGCGTACTTCCGCTGCATCTCCGGCGAGCACCCCGACTGGGACGAGTACCGCGACGCCATGCGCCGGCAGGGCAAGTCGCTGATCCGGATCACGATCGACGACTGGGGCCCGATCGCCCGTGGCGGCTTCCCGCCCGACCGCGCGCCGGCGTGATCGCGGTCGCACCGTGCTGCGTCGTCACGGGTGCAGCCGACACCCCTTGAGCACCTTGTCGACGGCGTTCTTCGGGCCGTGCACCGCCACTCCGACCAGGTCGAGGTCGGCGCCGGGCACGGACCGCACCACCGCGCGGTTCGCCGCGTCGTGCCCCGTGCGGAACATGTCCGAGGTGTAGATCGCCGCGGGGAGCTCGCGGCGCAGCGCCCGCTCGCGTGCGGACGTCAGCTGCTCCTTGCCGCCCTCGAAGACCAGCACCGGCATGCCCAGCAACGGCAGGTACGGGGTGGCATCGGCGTCGACGTAGGACTCGCCGACCAGCTGCGGATGGGCGGCAGCGATGCCGGCGGCGAGGAACGCGGTGACGTTGAGGCGCTGCCAGCTCGCGAGGTCGTCGCGTACGGCGACCGCGATCTTGGTGTCGAAGGGGGGCGTGAGGATCTCGGCGTCGCTCATCCGGCCATCCTGGGCCGCGCTGCGACCCGTGGTCTTGTACGTTCTTGACATGGTCGCGCGGGACCCCGGACCCCGGATCCGCGCCTGGCAGCCCGACGTGCCCGGCGTCGTCGAGACCCTGCACGCGCACTTCCCGCGCCATGCCTATCCGATGCATAGCCACGCGGCCTGGACCCTGCTGGTCGTCGATGCGGGCGCGATCCACTACGGGCTCCACCGTCACGAGCATGACATCGGCTCCTCGCTGGTCACCGTGCTGCCGCCGTACGTCGCCCACGACGGGCGGACGGTGACCCCGGACGGCTTCCGCAAGCGGGTGGTCTACCTCGAGCCCGACCGCCTCGACATCGGTCTCCTGGGCCGCGCCGTCGACCATCCCGGCTGGGTCGACCCGCCGCTCCGGCGAGCGGTCGGCGAGCTGCATCAGGTGCTCGCGGAGCCCGGGGAGGAGCTCCAGGCGGAGTCGCGGCTCGCGCTCGTCACCGACCGCCTGGCCCGGTTGCTCGCGAACGAGCCCGTCGACCCCCGCGTGCACCGCTCTCCGGCGCTCACGCGTGCGCTCCGGGAGCTGCTCGACGAGCGCGTGGTCGACGGGGTACGTCTCGACGAGGCCGCCCACCTCCTCGACGCGGAGCCGACCCACCTGGTGCGCGCCTTCCGTGACCACTACGGCGTGCCACCCCACCGCTACCTCACCGGCCGGCGGATCGAGGCCGCTCGTCATCGGCTGTTGGCCGGCGAGCGCCCTGCTGAGGTGGCGGCAGCCGTCGGGTTCTACGACCAGGCGCACCTCCACCGGCACTTCAAGCGACTGCTCGGGGTGACGCCCGGCGCGTTCGCGGCATCGGCGCCGCGGGACCGGTCGCGACCGCCGCCCGGCGGAGGCGCTGAGACGATCCGCGCTGCGGGTTGGCGGTGACCCACCGGTAGGGAAGACTGCGAGCATGCAGACCATCGGACTCGTCGGCGGGATGAGCTGGGAGAGCAGCGCGGCCTACTACGAGGCGCTCAACCGGGGTGTCGAGGAGCGGCTGGGTGGGCTGCACTCCGCGAAGTCGGTGATGGCCTCGGTCGAGTTCGCCGAGGTCACCGCGATGCAGGAGGCCGAGGACTGGGACAGCGTCGCTGCGGTGCTCGCCGACGCGGCGCAGGGTGTCGAGCGGGCGGGTGCCGACTTCCTGATGCTGTGCACGACGACCTTCCACCGGGTCGCCGAGCAGGTCCAGGACGCGATCGACATCCCGCTGCTGCACCTCGGCGACGTGGTCGCGGAGGCCTGCCGGGCGGCGGGCGAGGAGAGGGTCGCGCTGCTCGGCACCGAGTTCGCGATGTCGCGGCGCTTCTTCACCGAGCGGATCGCCCGCCACGGCGTCGAGGTCGTCGTGCCCGCTGCCGAGCACCACGACGAGCTCAACCGGATCATCTACGAGGAGCTCGTGCACTACAAGGTGCTCGACAGCTCCCGCCGGACCGTGGTCGGGCTGATCGACGAGCTCTGGGACGCGGGTGCCGGTGGCGTGATCCTCGGCTGCTCCGAGCTCGAGCTGCTGATCAAGCAGGCCGACTCCGAGATCCCGGTCTTCGGCTGTACGACGCTGCACGTGGCCGCCGCGCTCGACCGCGCGCTGGGTTAGTCGCCGGCCGGGTGGTTTCGAGGCTCGCGAGCTCGCACCTCAACCACCGTGGCGCTCGCACCTCGACCCGTCGACGAGGAGCGCCAGCGACGAGCCTCGAAACCACCGTGCTCGTGATCACTCGCGGTGCACCTTGTGCTGCGCGGCCTGGGCGCGCGGCTTGATCACCATCGAGTCGATGTTGACGTGGGGCGGTCGGGTCGCCACCCAGCGGATCGCCTCGGCGACGTCCTCGGCGACGAGCGGCTCGGCCACGCCGGCGTAGACGGAGTCGGCCCTGTCCCGGTCGCCGCCGAAGCGGGTCAGCGAGAACTCCTCGGTCTGCACCATGCCAGGGGCGACCTCGCACACCCGCACCGGCTGGTCGTAGAGCTCGAGGCGCAGGGTCTCGGTGATCACCTTGGTGCCGTGCTTGGCGGCGGTGTAGCCGGCGCCGCCCTCGTAGGCGACCCGGCCGGCGGTCGAGCCGACGTTGACGATCACGCCTGCGCCGCTCGCGATCAGCGCCGGGAGGAGCTCTCGGGTGACCTGCATCAGGCCGAGCACGTTGACGTCGTACATCCGACGCCACTGGTCGCTGTCGGCCTCGGCGACCGGGGTCATGCCGAAGGCGCCGCCGGCGTTGTTGACCAGCACCTCGAGGCGGTCGCCCACCACGGCGGCCAGCTCGGCCACCGACTCCTCCGAGGTCACGTCGCACGCGACCGCGTCGCCGTCGATCTCGGCGGCGAGGGCCTCGATCCGATCGGTACGTCGGGCGGCGCAGATCACCCGATATCCGTCGGCGGCCAGGGCGCGTGCGGTGGCGGCGCCGATGCCGCTGCTGGCACCGGTGACGACGGCGAGGGGACGGGCGTCCGGAGGCGTGCTCATGGGGTCAGTCTGCCAACCGTGGCGGAGGGTCGTCGCTGGCGGGAATGCGACGGCGCATCCGGAGGTTGTACCGCTGACCAGTACCAGCGCCGCGGCACTTCCAAGGAGGACACGCATGGGGGGATCGCCGATCCGGCGGCTGGCCATGATCAGTCTGCACACGTCCCCGCTCGACCAGCCCGGCACCGGCGACGCCGGCGGCATGAACGTCTACGTCGTCGAGGTCGCCCGCCGGCTGGCGCAGCGCGGGATCGAGGTCGACATCTTCACCCGGGCGACGAGCTCGTCGCAGCCGCCCGAGGCGCCGCTGGCCGACGGGGTCACGGTCAAGCACGTGCACGCCGGTCCCTTCGAGGGGCTCTCCAAGCACGAGCTCCCGGGGCAGCTGTGCGTCTTCGCGCGCGAGGTACTGCGTGCAGAGGCCTCGCAGCCGCTGGGCCACTACGACGCCCTCCACTCCCACTACTGGCTCTCCGGCCAGGTCGGCGCGCTCGCGCGGGACCGGTGGGGTGTCCCACTGGTGCACTCCATGCACACCATGGCCAAGGTCAAGAACGATGCGCTCGCCGAGGGTGACACCGCCGAGCCGGTGGCACGGGTCATCGGCGAGGAGCAGGTGGTCGAGGCCGCCGACGTGCTCATCGCCAACACCGATCTCGAGGCCAAGCAGCTGATCAACTCCTACGACGCCGACCCCGGACGGGTCGAGGTCGTCTACCCGGGGGTGGACACCGGTGTCTTCCGGCCGCAGGACCAGGCGGCGGCACGAGCGGCCCGTGGCATCCCGCAGGACGCGATCGTGCTGCTCTTCGCCGGTCGGATCCAGCCGCTGAAGGCCCCGGACGTGCTGCTCCGCGCGGTGGCCGACCTGCTGGCCCGCCGGCCCGGCCTGCGCAGCCGGCTGCTGGTCCCGGTGGTGGGTGGCCCGTCGGGCAGCGGCCTGGAGCACCCGACCGCGCTGGCCGACCTCGCCCGGGACCTGCGCATCGACGACGTCGTGCGGTTCGTGCCGCCGGCGTCGCAGTCCGAGCTCGCCGGCTGGTTCGCCGCCGCGACGCTGGTCGCGGTGCCGTCGTACAACGAGTCCTTCGGCCTGGTCGCCGTCGAGGCGCAGGCCAGCGGCGCCCCGGTGGTCGCCGCCGCGGTGGGTGGGCTGACCACGGTGGTGCGCGACGGTCACAGCGGGCTGCTGGTCGAGGGCCACGACCCGACCGCCTGGGCGGCCACGCTCGGCCGGATCGTCGAGGACGCCGCCTTGCGCGACCGGCTCGCTGCTGGTGCGCTGGTCCAGTCCGAGCAGTTCTCCTGGGACGTCACGGCGGCGCAGACGCTGGCCGTCTACGAGCGCGCAGGAAGCCTGATGAGGGAGCTGGTATGAGCACCGGTGACGCCGAGGCCGACCCCGCGGACGTCGTACGCCGACACCTCGAGGCCGCTGAGATCGCCTATGACGAGACCGAGCCCGGCACGTTCTCGTTCTCGCTGCCGGGGGAGCGCAAGCTGCAGACCCCGGTGCGGATCGACGTCGGGCCGCATGCGCTGGGGGTGCACGCGTTCGTGTGCCGGCGTCCCGACGAGGAGTTCGAGCGGGTCTACCGGTGGCTGCTCGAGCGCAATCTGAAGATGTACGCCGTCGCGTTCGCGCTGGACCACCACGGCGACATCTACCTCGACGCGAGGCTGCCGCTCGCCGCCGCCACGGCCGAGGAGCTGGACCGGCTGCTCGGCTCGGTCCTGACCTACGCCGACGAGTCGTTCAACACGATTCTCGAGCTCGGCTTCGCGTCCTCGATCCGCAAGGAGTGGGAGTGGCGCCGGGACCGGGGTGAGTCGACGGCGAACCTCGAGGCGTTCCGGGGATGGCTCGAGGCCGATGCCGGCGTCCCGGAATAACAATACGCTACCGTTTAGTTTCGGATTGCCGTAGAGTGGCACCCGTGATCCGGAACGGAGCAGCATGACCTCCACACCCGCAGCAGCCTCGACGGCCGACGACGTGGGTCATCCTCGCCGTTGGCTGATCCTCGGCGTCCTCGTCGTCAGCCTGGTCGTCGTCGTGCTCGACAACACCGTGCTCAACGTCGCCCTCAAGACGCTCGCCGACCCCGAGGTGGGCCTCGGCGCGTCCCAGAGCGAGCTGGCGTGGATGATCAACTCCTACACCCTGGTCTTCGCCGGGCTGCTCTTCGCCTTCGGCGTGATCGGCGACCGGTTCGGGCGCAGGCGGATCCTGCTCGTCGGGCTCGCCGTCTTCGGCATCGCGTCGTTGCTGTCGGCCTACGCCCAGGATCCCGGGCAGCTGATCGCGTTCCGCGCGCTGATGGGCGCCGGCGCCGCGGCGATGATGCCCGCCACGCTGTCACTGGTGCGATCGGTCTTCTCCGACCAGGAGTTCCCCAAGGCGCTGGGCGTGTGGACCGGTGCCGTAGGGGTCGGCGGCGCCCTCGGGCCGATCGTCGGCGGCAGCCTGCTGGAGCGGTTCTGGTGGGGGTCGGTGTTCCTGATCAACGTGCCGGTGGTGATCTTCGGCATCGTGATGATCGTGCTGCTGGCGCCGGAGTCGAAGGGCCGGCAGGGGCGGCCGGACCTGGGCGGCATGGCGCTGTCGGTGGTCGCGCTGGTGTCGCTGACCTACGGGATCATCGAGGCCGGTGACAGCGGCTCGTGGACCGGCATCGAGGTCTGGGGCACGATCGCGCTGGGTGTCGCCGGGCTCGCTGCGTTCGTGTGGTGGGAGCTGCGGACGCCGCACGCCTCGCTGGACGTCCGACTCTTCCGCAACCCCCGGTTCGCCTCGGCCTCGGCGATCATCGCGCTGGTCTTCTTCGCGATGCTCGGCCTGTTCTTCTTCATGACCTTCTACATCCAGCTGGTGCGTGACCGGACGCCCTTCCAGGCGGGCCTGCTGTTCCTGGCGTTCGGGGCCGGGATGGTGATCTTCGCGCCGATGTCGAGCTCGATGGTCACCCGGTTCGGCGCTCGGACGGTCGGTCTGGTGGCTCTCGTCCTCGTGATGACGGTGTTCGTGTCGTTCGCTCAGTTCACTGCCGAGACGCCGCTGTGGCTGCTGGCCGTGCTGTTCTTCGTGCAGTCGATGGGCATGGCCAACCTGATGCCGCCGGCGATGAACACGCTGATGTCATCGGTCCCGCGGGAGCACGCGGGCGTCGCCTCGGCCCTCGGCAACACCCTGCGTCAGGTCGGCGGCGCGCTCGGCGTCGCCGTGCTGGGCACCGTGATGGCGCAGGCCTACCAGACCCGGATCGCCGACGCGGCGCCCGATCTGCCGGCCGAGGCGCAGACGTCGCTGTCGGCGACGTACGGCGCCGTCGAGCAGGGGCTGGTCGGGCCGGGGCCCGCCGCCGACCTGTTGGCGGCGGCCGACCAGGCCTTCGTCGGTGCGATGCACGTGACGGCCTACAGCTCGGCCGGGATCGCGCTCGTCGGCCTGCTGATCGTCGCGCGCTACTTCCCCGGACGGCAGCGACGGCCCGGCAGCGCCGCGCCCGAGCGGCCAGCGGAGGCTGTCGGCGCGGAGTGAGCCACAATGGGTCGATGACGTCCACGTCGCAGGCGGCCCGATCCGGCGCCGGCAGGCCGCGCAGCGAGGAGGTCAGCCGGGCGATCCTGGACGCGACGCTCGACCTGGTGGCCGAGGAGCAGTCGATCGGCGCGGTCTCGATGGAGGCGGTCGCCGCCCGGTCCGGGGCGTCCAAGGCGACCATCTATCGTCGCTGGTCCTCCAAGGAGGAGCTGCTCGCCGCGGCGGTCGACTCGATCAAGTCGCCGCCCGAGCTCGACCTGCCCCACGACTCGGTGCGCGACGACCTGATCCGGCTCGGCAGGAGCGCCCGTACGTCGCTGCCGGAGCGGGAGCAGGTGGTGCTGCGCTGCGTGACCTTCGAGGCCATCCAGAACACCGAGCTGCGCACCCAGCAGGACCGCTACATGGCACGCCGCCGGGAGGCCGGCCGCAACGTGTTCCGCTACTGGGTCGACCGGGGGGTGCTGCGGGCCGATCTCGACGTCCCGCTCGCCGCCGCGATGTTCATGAACACCATCCTGATGGTGCTGGTCTACGACCACTATCCCGACCTGAAGTCGCCTGACCTGGTCGAGCGGGTGGTCGATCAGCTGCTGCGGGGGATCGAGGCGGACTCCTCCGGCTCCGGCTGAGTGGCCCGGGCATCGGCATCGAGCATGATGGAGCCGTCGTCGACGGCCTCCGTGCGGTCCTCGCGACGCCAGCACCGACCATCAGCCTCGAGCAGGCCCGGTCCGCCCTGGCCGCCCGGGCCCTGGCTCCTCACGGCTGAGCCGCGCAGCCTGCTTGGTCAGATGCACCCGCTCGGCCTCGTTGCCCGCGGCCCGCGCCGCCGCGACGTAGAGCCGCGCGGCATCGGCCCGGTCGCCGGCGCGCTCGTGGAGGTACGCCGCCACCGCGTCGTAGCGCGGCAGCCCGGGGTCGAGCCGCTCCAGGGCGCGCAGCCCGGCCAGCGGGCCGTCGACCTCGCCGACCGCCACCGCCCGGTTGAGCTCCGCGACCGGGCCAGGCGCCACCCGGAGCAGCTCGTCGTACCACTCCAGGATCTGCGGCCAGTCGGTCTCCTCGGCCGTCGGGGCGTCGTCGTGGAGCGCGGCGATCGCGGCCTGGGCCTGGTAGTCGCCGAGGCGGTCCTGCGCGAGCGCCCGCTGGAGGATCGCCACGCCCTCCGTGATCGCCGCGGTGTCCCACTGCGTCCGGTCCTGCTCCGCCAGCGGCACCAGCTCGCCGGCGGCGGTGAACCGTGTGTCGCGACGGGCGTGGTGCAGCAGCATCAGCGCGAGCAGGCCCGCGGCCTCCGGGTCGTCGGTCGCGGCCACCAGCTGGCGGGCGAGCCGGATGCCCTCCTGGGCGAGGTCGACCTCGCCGGAGTAGCCCTCGTTGAAGACGAGGTAGAGCACCCGCAGCACCGATCCGATGTCGCCGGGCCGGTCGAAGCGTGCCCCGGAGACGGTGCGCTTCGCCCGGGAGATCCGCTGCGCCATGGTCGGCTCCGGCACCAGGAACGCCCGGGCGATCTGCGCGGTCGTCAGCCCGCCGACCGCCCGCAGCGTCAGCGCGATCGCCGAGGCCGGGGTGAGCGAGGGATGACAGCAGCGGCTCAGGAGCAACAGCGTGTCGTCGGCCTGCTCGACCGGTCCGGGCGCCGGCTCGAGCTGGACGCGCGCCTCCCGGTCGCGACGCGCCGCCTCGGAGCGTCGGATGTCGATGAGCTTGCGCCAGGCGACCGTGACCAGCCAGCCCTGGGGGTCCTCGGGCATCGCATCGGGCCAACGCCGCACGGCCTCGATCAGCGCCTCCTGCACCGCGTCCTCGGCCGTCGCGAAGTCCACTCCGCGACGGACGAGGACGCCCAGGACCTGCGGGGTGAGGTCCCGCAGCAGCTCGTTCACTCGGTGACCGACGGCGCCTCGGTCAGGAACGGGCGGACCTCGATCCACTCGGCGATCGGCCGCCCACCGGGCCCGGGAGCCGAGGACAGGTACGCCGCCGCCTCGTGGGCTCGATCCTCGGAGTCGACGTCGATGATCATCCAGCCGGCCACCAGGTCCTTCGACTCGGCGAACGGGCCGTCGGTGACCGGCGGCTTGCCCTCGCCGTCGTAGCGGACGAACGTGCCCTCGGGTGAGAGCGCCTGAGCGTCGACGAACTCGCCGCGCTGCTTCAGGTCGTCGGCCACGCGGTTCATGAAGTCCACGTGCGCCGTGATCTCCTCCGGGGCCCACTGGTCCATCGGGGTCACGCCGCCGGGCGCGATCTCGTGGTCGCTGCGGTAGTGCTTGAGCAACAGGTACTTCGCCATCGGTCTCACCTCCGGTCGGTGACGGCCATTGTCGCCGTCCTCACCCCTGGGACGGAGCGGACACGGGATCCTCGACATCGACGGCAGCAGATTCTCGCCGCGGCTTGCGCCGGGCCACCGCCACCCCCAGGAGCGCCAGCGCGCCGCCGGCGTACGCGATCGTCGGCGGGGTCTCGCCGAGGAAGGCCAGCCCCATCACGATCGTGATCGGCGGCACCAGGTAGGTCGTCACCCCGAGCGAGGAGGCGTCCATGTGGCTGAGCGCGAAGGCGAAGGTCGCGAAGGCCAGTGCGGTGGGGAAGACGCCGAGATAGACCAGCCACAGCGTCGACGAGAGCGGTGCCGCCTCGATCTCGCCCGCCAGCGTGCCGGCCCAGGGGAGGCAGCAGATCGCTCCGACGGTGCAGGCCAGCCAGGTGATGTGCACCGGCGCCAGCCGGGCCACCAGCGGCTTCTGCAACACCAGGCTCACGGCGTAGGACACCGCTGAGACCAGGCAGAGCGCCACGCCGAGCACGTCGTGGGAGCCGTCGGTCGACGAGCCCAGTCCGATCAGCGCCACGCCCGAGAACGCGAGCACCAGACCCACGGCGAGGAACACGGTGAACCGCTCACCCAGGAACACCGCGGCGAGCGCCGCGATCAGGATCGGTGAGGTCTGGATCAGCATCGCGGCCGTGCCGGCGTCCACCCGCTGCTCACCGGCGTTCAGCGCGACGTTGTAGACGCCGTACCACAGCACGCCGATCGCCACGATCGACGCCCACTGCCGCGGCGTGGGTCGCGGCACGCCACGCGGCAGTGCGACCACCGCCAGCACCAGCGAGCCCACGACCAGGCGTCCCAGCGAGAGCGAGCCCGGCGAGAAGTCGTCACCGAGGTGACGGATCGCGACGAAGGCCGAGGACCAGAACGTCAGCGTGGTGGCGACGGCCGCGACCGGGAGCCAGGTGGTGCGGAGATCCGATGACACGTCCGTGAGCGTACGGCGCGCCACCGACGGGCGTCTCGCGGATATCGGCCGGTGCTGCTCGAGATGCTGCCATCTCGTCGAGCACCCCGGTCCGGCCCGGTCCGGCCCGGGTCAGATGTCCAGCTTGTAGCCGAGGCCCCGCACCGTCACCAGATACTTCGGGTCGCCGGGCTCCGGCTCCAGCTTGGCCCGCAGCCGCTTCACGTGGACGTCGAGGGTCTTGGTGTCGCCCACGTAGTCCGACCCCCAGACCCGGTCGATCAGCTGTCCGCGGGTGAGCACCCGGCCGGGGTTGCGCAGGAACATCTCGAGCAGCTCGAACTCCTTCAGCGGCAGCCGCTGCTCATGACCGTCCACCGTCACCACGTGGCGCTCCACGTCCATCCGCACCGGGCCTGCCTCGAGGGTGTCGGGCGACAGCTCGGTCTCCTGGCCGCGGCGGAGCACGGCGCGGATCCGGGCGGTGAGCTCGCGCGGCGAGTAGGGCTTGGTGACGTAGTCGTCGGCACCCAGCTCCAGCCCGACGACCTTGTCGACCTCGTCGTCCTTCGCGCTCACCATGATCACCGGAACGTTCGACGTCTGCCGGATGGTGCGGCACACCTCGGTGCCGGGGATGCCCGGCAGCATCAGGTCGAGCAGCACGATGTCGGCACCGTTGCGGTCGAACTCGGCGAGCGCGGCATTGCCGTCGGCGGCGATCGCGACCTCGAAACCCTCCTTGCGGAGCATGTAGGCCAGGGCGTCGCTGTAGCTCTCTTCGTCTTCGACGACGAGTACCCTCACGGGCTTTCCTCCAGATCTTCCTGGTCCGGCGGCGAGTCCGCCGGCACCTCTTCCTCCTCGGTGCGGGCAGCTGCCGCGACCGGCCGGGGAGGCCGGGGGAGTGACAGGGTGAACGTCGACCCCTGCCCCTCCACCGACCACACCCGGACGTCACCGCCGTGCGTGGCGGCGACATGCTTGACGATGGACAGTCCGAGCCCGGTGCCGCCGGTCGAGCGGTGACGGGCCGGGTCGACCCGGTAGAAGCGCTCGAAGATCCGGTCGATCTCGGTGCTCGGGATCCCGATGCCCTGGTCGACCACCGAGATCTCCACGAAGTCGTCGACCAGGCGCGAGGAGACCAGCACCTTCGACCCGTCGTCGGAGTAGTTGACGGCGTTGGCGACCAGGTTGGCCACCGCGGCGGTGATCTGCTCCTCGTTGCCCGCGACCTTCAGGCCGTGGTCGCCCTCGGTCAACATCTCGACGCCGCGGGCGCCGGCGTCGATCGCGGTGGTGTCGATCGCGGTGGCGATGATCTCGTCGACCGAGACCGGCGTCGGCGACTCGATCGGCTCGTCGCCCTGCAGCCGCGACAGCTCGATCACCTGCTGCACCAGCTGCGAGAGTCGGTCGGACTCGGTGATCATCCGGTTCGCGAAGCGCTCCACGGCCTCGGGGTCGTCCGAGGAGTCGTGCACCGCCTCGGCCAGCACCTTGATCGCGCCCACCGGGGTCTTCAGCTCGTGGCTCACGTTGGCGACGAAGTCGCGACGTACGGCCTCCACGCGGCGTTCCCGCGTGCGGTCCTCCAGGAGCGCGAGCACCAGGCGGGACCCCAGCGGCGCCACGCGAGCGGTGACGTTGCGGTCCGGGCCGTTGCTCCGCGAGACGATGATCTCCGCCTCGCAGATCTGCCCGTCGCGACGCACCCGAGCCACCAGCTCGGTGAGGTCGTCGGATGTCAGCACGGTCCCCCGGACGAAGCCCATGGTGTACGCCGGTGCCGAGGCCTTGACGACATGGTCGCTGTCGTCGACGACGACCGCGCTGCTGCGCAGCACCGAGAGCACGGCGGCCACCCCCGGCGGCAGCAACGGCTCCGGGGCCACCGGCTGCTGGGTCTGCTGGCTGTCGCTGATGTGCCACGCAAGGACGGCGCCACCCGCCACCGCGGCACCGAGCAACGCGGCCAGGAACGCCTGCGTCGCTGGATCCACGTCCTCGATGGTACGGCCCTGGCGCGTCGCGGCTCCGAATCGAGAGACGCGACCTTCGGACTGTTCACCCTGCGTTCACCGCCACCATGCAGTCCGGAACCCCGGGTCTCCTACCGTGCAGCACATGCGAGACGCCTACCAGTCCGAGCTCGACGAGATCTTCGCCGACCTGGCCGCGATCTGCCGCCAGGTCGAGAGTGCCGTCGGCCTTGCGACCGATGCCCTCCTCGGCGCCGACGCGGCGATCGCGGAGCGCGTGATCAGCTCCGACGCCGAGATCGACCAGGCCCGCGAGGAGCTGGACGACAAGACCTTCCATCTCATCTCGCTGCAGCAGCCGGTCGCCGGCGACCTGCGCACCATCGTCGCCGCGCTGCGCATGGTCAGCGACCTCGAGCGGATGGGCGACCTTGCGGTGCACGTCGCGAAGATCGCCCGCCTCCGGGTGCCCGACCGGGCGGTTCCCGACGCCGTGATGCCGCTGATCACCTCGATGGCGGAGGTCGCGAAGGACATGGCCTCCCGCGCTCGCCAGGTCATCGAGAGCAGGGACGTCGAGGCCGCGATCGCCCTCGGACGGGACGACGAGGAGATGGACCGGCTGCGCCGCGAGAGCTTCGCGCACCTGCTCGCCACCGACTGGGAGCACGGCGTGGAGCCCGCGATCGACGTGGCGCTGCTCGGCCGCTACTACGAGCGGATCGCCGACCACGCGGTGGCGATCGCCAACGGCGTCGTCTTCGTCGTCACCGGTCACACTCCGCTGGAGGAGACCGTCTGACGCCCGGCGGTCCGTCCCTCACCCTACGGGGAGGATGGACCGCGCCGACCGGTCGTGGCATCGTCAGGGGGTTCGCTGCATTCCGCACCGTTCCGAAGGAGTGATGGTCATGATCGCGAAGCCGATGGCGGGCCTGACAGTGTGTCTGGTCGCCGTGGTCGGGACGACGGCGCCGGCTCAGGCGCAGAGCCCGTCCTGTTGGGGGCAGGCGAGCAAGGTCTTCGCGCAGACCGGCCAGCTGGGTGAGCACTCGGCGACCCAGGAGACGCCTCGGCTGGGCCTGCGCAACCTCGCTCGTGCGCTCTACGACGACGGTGTGATCGGCGGCGACTCGATGGCCGACCTCGGCGCCTTCGTCGCGGCCGAGCTCGGCCTGAGCATCGACGCCTGCCAGTAGGGCCCAGCAGCGCCGGGCCGACCGGGCCCGGCGCCGCTCAGCGACCCTGGCTGGCGACGGCGGCGGCGGCTTCGGCAGCGGCCTCGGGGTCGAGGTAGCGGCCGCCGGGCATGGTCGGCGTGAGCGTCGTCTCGTCGAGCTCGTAGACGAGCGGCATGCCGGTGGGGATGTTGAGACCGGCGATGTCGCTGTCGCTGATGCCGTCGAGGTGCTTGACGATCGCCCGCAGGCTGTTGCCGTGGGCGGCGACGAGCACGGTGTGGCCCGCACGCAGGTCCGGGACGATCCCGGTGTCCCAGTAGGGCAGGAGGCGCTCGATGACGTCCTTCAGGCACTCCGACCGGGGCAGCTCGTCGCCGAGGTCGGCGTAGCGCGGGTCACCGACCTGGGAGAACTCGTCGTCGTCGGCGAGCGGCGGAGGCGGTACGTCGAAGGAGCGGCGCCAGAGCATGAACTGCTCCTCGCCGTACTGCTCCAGCGTCTGCTTCTTGTCCTTGCCCTGGAGCGCGCCGTAGTGGCGCTCGTTGAGCCGCCAGGAGCGTCGCACCGGGATCCAGTGCCGGTCCGCCGCGTCCAGCGCCAGCGCGGCGGTGTTGATCGCGCGTCGCTGGAGCGAGGTGTGGACCACGGTCGGCAGCAGGCCGGCGGCCACCAGCTGTTCGCCGCCGCTCACGGCCTCGTCGCGTCCCTTCTCGGTCAACGCGACGTCGACCCAGCCGGTGAAGAGGTTCTTGGCGTTCCAGTCGCTCTCGCCGTGGCGGAGCAGCACGAGGGTGAAGGTCATCGTCACTCCTGCTCGGCGGTCTCGTGGCCGACGGTCGGGTGGTCGCAGAGGTACGCCGGGTTCTCCGACGCCTCGACCGGGGCACTCTCGCTCTCCTCGGCCTCGATCTCGCCGGCCTCGGCCTCCTCGTCCGCCGACTCCTCCTCGGCGACCTCGCTCTCGACGGCCTCCGGCTCGGGCACCTGGGTGTACTGGAAGCAGTCCTTGACCACGGGCACGTCCAGCACGACCGTCCCGGCGCCCTCGACGTCGAAGCCGAGGTCGAGGGTGATGACCTGCCCGGCGACGAACTCGCCGGTGAGCGGGATCGGTGGGGTGGTCGGGTCCGACAGGTTGACGCGGCCGGCTCCCGGGATCTCGATCGGCTCGAGCTCCGCGCTCACGCCCTCGCCGCTCACCTCGGTCAGCGCGGCGTCCCCGGCCTCGTTGTTGACGAGGGTGCCGATCAGCCGGCCCTCACCGGGAGCGGTGGACAGCACGCGCATCCCGAGGGCGTCGACGCTGGCGTCGCGCTCGTTGGTGCCGGCCGCGATGGTGTTGACCCGGTCGGTGGGCTCGTTGAAGCCACATGACGAGAGCGCACCCCCGGCCACCACCAGGACCGCGGCTGCTGCGGTCGCGGAGGCGCGGCGGTGGAGCGGTCGGCTGGGCGCTGCGAACATGGCTGCAATCCTCGGGCTCGGTCCGGTCTTCACAGTGCTCACGGGGAGCGGCCACACTCTAGCGGCCGGTCAGCGCGGTGCGGGGATCGGTCCGGGGCACTCCGGTTCCGGATCCGCGCGATCGCTCACTGGGACAGTCCGACCCGGGCCCCGGCATAGATCAGACCGACCACCACCGCGCCGAGGTAGAGGCTGGTCAGGACCAGCAGTCGGCTGGCACCGATCCTGAGCGCCAGCCGCAAGGGGAGATAGGTCCAGCCGTCCTCGTGGTCGGCGACCAGTCCCCACAGGGACCGCAGGACGTGCACGCCCACGCCGAGCAGCGCGGCGAGCACCACGATCGCGGTCTCGGGCGGCGCCCCCTCGGCCTGGCCGCCCCAGCCGCCGTAGGAGAGGTAGGCGGGGAGCATCCCGAAGGACACCGCCCACGACCAGAACGACAGCGGGCCGGTGCGGAACAGCACGTTGCCGAGCATGCCGACGGCGAGGTATCCGCCCAGATAGAACAGTCCCGCCGTGATGCCGGTGGTGATCGCGAGCGGCACCACGACCAGGGCCACGATGATCAGCGTGGTCCAGGCGTTCGCCGTGGAGAGCCGACCGTCGGCGATCGGCTTGCCGGCGGTGGCGTGAGCTCGGTCGCGCTGCCGGTCGACGAGGTCGTTGTGCCAGCCCAGCACCATCTGCCCGAGCAGCACCGTCGCGACGACGACGCCGGTCTCCTCGGGGGGACGCCCGCTGAGGAGGGCGACCAGGCCGACGGCGAGCGCGGTGACCACGGCCTGCTTGGGGTGGGAGCTCTGGAGGAGCAGGAGCGGCATCGACTCCCGCGCCTCGAACCCGCCGCCGCGGCCGGGGGCCGTGCGTGCCGGTCGGGGTGCGGCCTCCTCCTCCGGAGCCGTCGTCGACGGCTCGTCCGTGGTCGGTGCGGGGGCGACGGCCTCATCGGGCTCGAGGTCGAGCTCCGTGGGGGACTCGTCCGTGCCGGGGCCGTCCGGAGCATCCGGGGTCTGGGGGCGGTCGGCGTCGCTCCCGTCGAGGATGTTCCCCGCCGGTGTGTCCTCCGTCGACTCGTCGACCCGGACCGGGCCGTCTCCCTCCCCGGAGCCGCGGCGCCGCCAGCGCTGCAGTTTCGCCATGGCGAGCAGTATTGACCACCGGCCAAGGTCGGCGCTGCCTGTTCCACCCGGCGAGTCACCGGCAGGTTGCGAGGTGGTGACGATCGGGTCACGGCTGGTCTCGGCCACTCCGCATCCTGGGCGCGGACCACATCGTCAGATATATGTCAAGACGGAGTTTCCCCCGCTGACCTGCGAAAACGCGTGCTGAGGGGAACCTGAGACGTGGTAAGATGGGTCCCCAGGAAGGGGTTCACAACATATGACATTCACGGTCGGCGAAACGGTCGTCTACCCCAATCACGGGGCCGCGATCATCGAGGACATCGAGATGCGGACGATCAAAGGCGAGGAACGGCAGTACCTCGTTCTCCGGATCGTAGCCCAACAGGATCTCGTGGTGAGGGTGCCGGCGTGCAACCTCGACCTGGTCGGTGTGCGGGACGTCGTGGACAAGGCCGGTCTCGACCGGGTGTTCGGCGTCCTGCGTGCGGAGCACGTGGAGGAGCCCACCAACTGGTCGCGGCGCTACAAGGCCAACCTCGAGAAGCTGCACAGCGGTGACGTCATGAAGGTCGCCGAGGTCGTGCGCGACCTGTGGCGTCGTGAGCGGGACCGCGGGCTCTCCGCGGGCGAGAAGCGGATGCTCGCGAAGGCACGCCAGATCCTCGTCTCCGAGCTCGCCCTCGCCGAGAACACCAACGAGGACAAGGCCGAGACCCTGCTCGACGAGGTTCTCGAGTCCTGATCCCCGACGGGGCGCCAGCCATCGGTCTGGTGCTCGACGAGGACCGGGGCGCGCTGCCGTACCGACTGATCCACGGCGAGGCGCTGGTGACGGTCGCGACCTGGGCGCTGGAGCAGGCCGAGGTGGAGATCGTCGACCAGCGCGTCCCCTGGAGTGAGCTCGCCGATCGCGGTGTGCCACTCGTGCTGCACGACGCACTGTGTCCGATGACGCCTCCGGAGTTCCTCGCCGACTGCGTCGCGCAGGCGGCGAGCGGCCATCCCGTCATCGGCGTCCGGCCGGTCACCGACAGCGTCAAACGGCTGGTCGAGGGTCAGGTCGGGCCGACCGTCGACCGCGACCGGCTCATGGGCGTCTGCTCCCCGGTCGTGCTGCCGCCCGACGTCGTCGCGGACCTGCCCGACGGTCCGCCGACCACCGACCTCGTCGCCCTCGCCCGCTGGCTGCGGGAACGCTACGCCGACACCACGCTCCTCGAAGCGCCGGTCGCTGCGCGCCGGGTCGCGTCGGGCGAGGACCTGCGCGTGCTCGCCGCGATCACGGCCCCGTGACCGCAAGCACGGCGGCCGCCCGGACGTCGTCGGCGTAGGTGACCTTGAGGTTCGCCGGGCTGCTCGGGACCGCCGCGACCGACGCGCCGCCGTACTGCTCCAGGCACGCCGCGGTGTCGGTGCCCTCGAAGCCGTCCACGGCGGCCCGCCGATAGGCGGCCAGCAGCGGGCCGGCGCGGAACGCCTGCGGCGTCTGCACACCCGCGAGATCGCCGTCCGGCAGGGCGGCTCCGGCATCGCGCGGCGCGAGTCCGGGCAGCGGCTGCGTGGGCACGGCACCGCCGTTCTCCCGGGCTGCGGCGATGACACGGGTGAACAGCTCGACGCCGGCCAGCGGCCGGGCGCCGTCGTGGATCGCGACGACGTCGACCTCGCCGGCCTCGATCCCGGGTGCCAGCAGGTCCAGCGCCGCCTGCTCGGACCGGTGTCGGGTGGCGCCGCCGTCGAGCAGCAGCAGCTCGCGGTCGCCGACGTGCGGCGCCAGGGCGGCGCCGACGGCCGCGCGCTCGCCCGGTCGGCACACGACCAGCACCGGACCCACACCCTCCAGTGCGAGGGCATCCCGCACCGACCACGCGAGCAGCGGCCGATCCCCCAGCGGCAACAGCACCTTGTTGACCTCGGCTCCCACGCGGGTGCCGCTGCCCGCAGCGAGGATCACGACGGCGGTCGAGGGAGTCGGCACGCTCCGAGGCTATGACTCGATCGCTGAGCGTGGCGACCGGGGCTCGGGAGGGAGCGTTTTCCTGGGCGTTACACATCGAAACACTGCCGAGAACAGAGCCGATCTACGTTCAACCCCTATGACGACAGGGTCGGCGCCGCAGGAGTGGCAGCCGGTGTGTCGGCTCGGGGACCTCGAGATCGGCCGCGGCGCCACGGCACTGGCGCACGGGCAGGCGGTCGCGATCTTCCGGATCGACCAGCACACCGTGTATGCACTCGGGAATCACGACCCGTTCGCGAAGAACGGCGCCGGCGGCCTCGCCAAGGGCATCGTCGGGCAGCGCGGCGGGGTGTGGTTCGTCGGGTCCCCCGCGCACCGGCACGCCTTCGACCTGCGCACCGGGCACTGCCTGGAGGACGGCAGTGTCACGGTGCCCGCCTACGAGGTGCAGGTCTCCGACGGCACCGTGCACATCGGGCACCGCAAGGTCAACGCCGCCTGAGACTGCCCGTTCCGCCACCTCGTCGGGTGGCGGAGCCGAGCTCGAGCGGGCGGCGCCGGGGCGTGATCGGTGCCCACGGCCCCAGGCCCCGCCCCGGTCAGCCCAGGGCGCCGTCGATCAGTCGGCACAGCTCCTCGGAGACCAGCTCGTGACGCTCCAGCGTCAGCATGTGACCCGCGCCGGGGGCGACGAGCAGCCGGGCGCCCGCCACGAGACCGGCGAGACGCCGCGCGTGGGGCGGCGGCGTGAGCAGGTCGCGCTCACCGACCAGCACGGTCGTCGGCACGCCGTCGTACGCCGCGAGCGGCTTGGCGCGCTCGTGCGCCATGATGCTGTGCAGGAAGCCGCGCATCGTCGCCGGTGGGCAGGCGATCAGCTGGTCGACGACCAGGCCGGTGTCGCGCAGTCGCTGCGGCTGACCGAAGAGGAACTGCCGCACCACGCGGCGCTCGACGAGGGGTTGACGCCGGCGCCGGCTGCGGCTGAGCAGTCGCGCTCGGGTGGCCAGCACATGGGGCAGGCGGTCCCGCACGGTCGCGGCGACCGGTTCGGGCAGGCCCAGCGTGACGCCGCCCATCCCGCCTGCCGACGTCGACGTGAGGAGCAGGGCGACGATCCGTGGCAGCAGGTCCGGGCGCTCCTCGGGGAGCGCCGCGATGGTCATGCCGCCGATCGAGTGGCCGGCGACCACGAGCGGTCCCGTCGGCGCGAACGTGTCGACCACCTCGCCGAGGTCCTGGGCCAGCTGGGCGATCGTGCAGCTCGGCTCCGGGGCCGGGTCCGACTGCCCGTGGCCGCGGTGGTCCCACGTGATCAGCCGGACATCGTGGCCGTACCGCGTCAGCACCTCGTGCGTCTGGTGGTGCCAGTCCGCCTCGTCCGCGGTCCAGCAGTGCGCCAGCAGCACCGTCAGCGGGGCGTCGTCGCGCCCGCGCACGGTCACGTGCAGCTGGAGTCCGTCGGCGGTGGTGAGGCGGTGGGTGGTCATCGGGATACTCCCTCGTTCGCGGTCAGGACGTGAGCAGCGCGGTCGCGATCGCGGCGACCCCTTCCCCCCGCCCGGTGAGGCCGAGACCGTCCGTGGTCGTCGCGGAGAGCGACACCGGCGCGCCGACCACGTCCGCGAGCACCCGCTGGGCCTCGTCGCGACGCGGACCCAGGCGGGGCCGGTTGCCGATCACCTGTGTCGCGATGTTACAGATACTGAACCCGGCCGTGCGGACGCGTCGTACCGTCTCGGCCAGCAGGACGGTGCCCGCGGCGCCCGCCCACTCGGGCGCGGAGGTGCCGAAGTTGCTGCCCAGGTCGCCCAGCCCGGCCGCGGAGAGCAGGGCGTCGCACATCGCGTGGGCGGCCACGTCGGCGTCGGAGTGCCCCTCCAGTCGCACGTCCTCCTCCGGCCAGGTGAGCCCGGCGAGCGCCAGGGGCGGGTCGTCGTCGTTGCGTGGCACGAGGCGGTGGACGTCGGTGCCGAGACCGATGCGCGGATGCATCCGTCGATCATGCCGCAGGGGTTCATCAGACGACCCGGTACCGGTCGCGGCAGCGTCTGCGACAGAATCGGGGTGTGAAGACCTCGCGCGGGTGGTGGTGGCTCTCCGGCATCGTTGCCGGAACGCTCGGCGTCACCGCGAGCTACCTCGTCGCCGGCCTGCTGCGGATCCGCGAGTCGCCGGTGGTCGCGGTCGCCGAGGGCCTCATCGCGCTGACGCCGGGTCCGGTGGCTCGCTGGGCGATCGACACCTTCGGCACCGCGGACAAGGCCGTGCTGCTGCTCGGCATGTTCCTCATCATGGCTGTGGTCTTCGCCTGGCTCGGCCAGCTGGCCCGCGATCGCTGGTGGGCGGCGGTCACCGGCTTCTGCCTGCTCGGGGCCGTCGGCGCCGTCGCGATCATCGCCGCCCCGGGCACGCCGGTGGCGGAGTTCGTGCCCCTGGTGATCGGCCTGATCACGTGGCTCCTCGCCCTCGCCGTCCTCGCCGAGTGGCTGCGCCGCTGGGAGCTGGTCGAGGCCAGTGACGACGAGGACAGCGACCCGACGCACTCGCGGCGTGGCTTCGTGCTCACGCTCGCGGCGGTGGGCGCGGCCGCGGCGGTGGGCGGCGTGCTCGGTCGGGTGGCGGAGTCGGGTCGCCGGGCGGTGGAGGAGAGCCGCCGGCTGCTGCGGCTGGACGGTGTCACCAAGCCCCCCGTGCCCGAGGGCGTGCCGGTGGGCGTGGACGGCATCGCACCGTGGCAGACGCCGGTGCCGGACTTCTACCTGATCGACACCGCGATCATCCAGCCGACCATCGACCCGCGGGACTGGCGGCTGCGCATCCACGGCATGGTCGACCGCGAGATCGTGCTCGACTACGACGACCTGCTGCGCCGCGAGATGACCGAGGACTGGATCACGCTCAACTGCGTGTCCAACGAGGTCGGCGGCGACCTGATCGGCAACGCGTGGTGGAGCGGCGTCCGCCTGGCGGTGCTCCTCGGCGAGGCCGGGGTCCAGCCGGGCGCCGACGCGATCCTGCAGACCTCCGACGACGGCTGGAGCTGCGGCACCCCGCTGGCGGCCGTGACGGACGGTCGCAACGCGATGCTCGCCGTCGCGATGAACGGTGCCGCGCTGGAGATCGAGCACGGCTTCCCGGTGCGCACGATCGTGCCGGGGCTGTTCGGCTACGTGTCGGCCTGCAAGTGGGTGGTCGACATCGAGGTGACCCGCTTCGAGGACACCACGGCCTACTGGACCGACAAGGGCTGGGCCGAGCTGGGTCCGGTGAAGCTGTCCTCGCGCATCGACGCGCCGCGGGCCGGGGAGTCGGTGCCGGTGGGCACCCTCGTGTGCGCGGGTGTGGCCTGGGCACAGCACACCGGGGTGGCGGGGGTGGAGATCTCCCTCGACGGCGGCGCCTGGCGCGACGCCACCCTGGGCGAGGTCCCCAACAACGACACCTGGGTGCAGTGGCGGGCGACGCTGACCTCGCTCGAGGCGGGCGATCACGAGGTGCGGGTCCGCGCCATCGACAGGGACGGCAAGGTGCAGACCGGCGTGGTCAGCGATGTGAAGCCCGACGGTGCGACCGGCTGGCACACCATCGAGTTCACCGCCACCGCCTGACGGGCAGGCCGGGTGCGGGACCCGCCTGATCGCAATGCATGGCCGGTCCCGGCCCGCCTCTAGACTGGCCGCGTGACACTACGGCTGTACGACACCGCGACCCGCGAGGTCCGTGACTTCGTGCCCCTCGTCGAGGGCGAGGCCGGTCTCTACGTCTGTGGCCTGACGGTGCAGAGCGAGCCGCACGTCGGCCACGTCCGCTCGGCGGTGAACTTCGACGTGCTGCAGCGCTGGCTGCGCCACCTCGGCTACGACGTCACCTTCATCCGCAACACCACCGACATCGACGACAAGATCCTGGCGAAGGCGGCCGAGCAGCACCGGCCCTGGTACAACCTCGCCTACGAGATGCATCGCCAGCTGACGGCGGCGTACGACGCACTCAACGTGGCCCCGCCGACGTACGAGCCCGCCGCGACCGGTCACGTGCCGGAGATGGTGGAGCTGATCGGTGAGCTGATCGACCGCGGCCACGCCTACCCTGCCGCGGACGGCTCCGGTGACGTGTACTTCGACGTGCGCTCCTGGGCGCCGTACGGCGAGCTGACCCGGCAGGCGATCGACGACATGGAGGCGGCCGCCGACGCCGACCCGCGCGGCAAGCGCGATCCGCGCGACTTCGCCCTGTGGAAGGGCTGGAAGACCGGCTCCGAGCCCGGGACGGCCTCGTGGCCGTCGCCGTGGGGGCGGGGTCGACCCGGCTGGCACATCGAGTGCTCGGCGATGGCGGGCAAGTACCTCGGCGCGGCCTTCGACATCCACGGCGGCGGCGTCGACCTCCGGTTCCCCCACCACGAGAACGAGCAGGCCCAGGCGCGGGCCGCCGGGCGACCGTTCGCGTCGTACTGGATGCACAACGCCTGGATCACGACGTCGGGCGAGAAGATGTCGAAGTCGCTCGGCAACTCGCTCACCATCCCCGCGGTGCTCGAGACCTACCGCGGCTCCGAGCTGCGTTACTACCTGCTCGCGGCGCACTACCGCTCGCACGTGGAGTTCAGCTTCGAGGCGCTCGACGAGGCCGCGGCGGCGTACCGTCGCATCGAGCACTTCCTCGAGCGGGCCCGTGCCACGCTCGGGGAGCTGCCACCGCCCGGGATCGCCTGCGCGGAGTTCGAGACGGCGATGAACGACGACCTCGGCACGCCCGCCGCTGTCGCGGCGCTGCACGACGTGGTCCGCGAGGGCAACAAGCTGCTCGGTGACGGCGACAGCGACGCACTGCGCGGGGTCGCGGCGTCGGTGCGCGGCATGCTGGACCTGCTCGGCCTCGACCCGGCGGATCCCGCCTGGGGCTCGGGCGGCGGCACGGAGGACAAGCTGACCGCTGCGGTGGACGCGTTGGTCTCGGGTCTCCTCGACGATCGCGCGCGGGCGCGTGCCGAGAAGGACTTCGCCACCGCCGACGCGATCCGCGACCGGATCAAGGCCGCCGGCATCGAGGTCGAGGACACCCCGACCGGTCCGCAGTGGACGGTGTCCTGACGTGGCGGGCAACTCGGCCCGGCGGGGCGCGGTCCGCAAGGACAGCAACAAGCGCAGGACCGCCGGCTCCGGTGGCCGCGTGAAGCGTGGTCTGGAGGGCAAGGGCCCGACGCCGAAGGCGAAGGACCGGCCCTACCACAAGGCGCACCAGGCCAAGAAGGCCGCGGGCAAGGGCCGCAAGCCGGACCCGAAGCGCCGGTCGGGGGACGCCGAGTGGATCGCGGGGCGCAACCCGGTGGTGGAGGCGTTGCGCGAGCAGGTCCCGGTGACGTCGGTGTACGTCGCTGACGGGGTGGAGCGCGACGCGCGTATGAAGGAGGCCTTCCGGCTCGCCGCAGACCGTGGCGTCGGCCTGCTCGAGGTGTCCCGTGCCGAGCTCGACCGGCTCACCGCCGGAGCGGTGCACCAGGGCGTGGCCGCGAAGATCCCGCCGTACGACTACGCCCATCCCGACGCACTGGTCGACGCCGCCCAGGACGCCGGCGAGCAGCCGCTGATCGTGATGCTCGACTCGGTGACCGACCCGCGCAACCTCGGGGCCATCGTGCGCAGTGCGTCCGGCTTCGGCGCCCACGGTGTGGTCGTCGCCGAGCGCCGCGCGGCCCAGATGACGGCCGCGGCCTGGAAGACGTCCGCGGGTGCGGCGGCCCGGATCCCGGTCGCCCGCGCGGTCAACCTCACGCGCCAGCTCGAGGCCTACCAGGAGGCCGGGTGCTTCGTGGTCGGTCTCGCCGCCGACGGCGACCTGTCGCTGCCCGAGCTCGCCGCCGACACCGAGCTGTCCTGCGGGCCGCTCGTCGTGGTCGTCGGCGCCGAGGGCGGCGGCCTCTCCCGACTGGTCTCGGAGACCTGCGATCGGCTGGTGTCGGTGCCGATGGCCGGCGCACTGGAGTCGCTCAACGCCGGTGTCGCCGCCTCGGTCGTCCTCTACGCGATCGCGGAGGCCCGAGCACAGCGGTGAGACGCCCGGTCAGGATCCTGCTGCGAGCCGCGGCGTACGTCGCGGTGTGGGCGGTGGTGGCTGCTGCCGCCTTCACCTGGCTCTTCCTCTCCAGCGAGCGCGAGGTCGACGTGGCCAGCCACGAGGCGACGCTGCGGCCGGACTTCAGCGGACAGGTGGTGCTGGAGACCGGCCCGGTCTTCCCCGATCTGAGGGTCTCCTCGGGTGCGGTGGTCGGTGCCGACATCGTGCTCGGCAAGACCGATGCCACCTCGATCTCCGGCCTCGGTGCCCGCTACGCGACGATCGCCAGCCACCCCGACGGCCAGGTCGCGACGCTGCGGCGCGCGATCAACGACATGGCGCTGACCGCCGCGGTGCGCGGGGCCGCGGTCGGTGCGGTGCCCCTGCTGGTGTGGGTGGCGATCGGCCGCAGGCGTCGTAGCGAGCTGTGGCGGCGGGCGTCGTCGCGCAACGGACTGATCGGCGTCACGGTCGTGGTGCTGGTCGGCGTCGGGCTCACCCAGCCGTGGCGGGACCAGCAGGAGACCGCCGAGACCGGCCGGTCGACGGCGTGGCTGCCCCTGGAGACCTTCCTCGGGCCCGACGTGCCGGTCCCGTCCGAGCTCGCCGGCGTCGAGGTCTCCGGCGGCACCGCGGCGCAGCAGACCCGCCGCCTGGTGGCGAGCGCGGTCAGCACCTACGAGAAGAGCCAGGAGTTCTACGACACCGCGGCCGAGGACGCCGCCGAGCTCGACCTGCGCGAGCCCCGGGAGGACGAGACCGTCGTGGTGCTGGTCTCCGACCGGCACGACAACGTCGGCATGGACCGCGTGGCTCGGGCGGTGGCCGACCGCGCCGGGGCGACCGCGGTCTTCGACGCGGGCGACGACACCTCGACCGGGCAGTCGTGGGAGGCGTTCTCGCTGGACTCGCTGGCCGCGTCGTTCGAGGACTATGACGGTCGGTGGGCCGTGGCGGGCAACCACGACCACGGCGACTTCGTCCGCCAGCACCTCGAGGAGCTCGGCTGGACCTACTTCGACGGCGAGGTGATCGACGGCCCCGGAGGGTCCCGGCTCCTCGGCGTCGACGATCCCCGGTCGAGCGGTCTCGGCAACTGGCGCGACGAGTCCGGGCTCAGCTTCGAGGACGTCCGGGAGCGGCTCGCTGACGAGGCCTGTGCCGCGGCCGACGAGGGCGACCGGGTCACCACTCTGCTCGTCCACGACGCCAACCTCGGCGACGACGCGCTCGAGCGGGGCTGCGTCGACCTGGTGCTCGGTGGTCACACGCACGTCGAGTCAGGACCGACTCCGGTGGTGGGCGAGAACGGCGAGATCGGCTACAGCTTCACCGTCGGCACGACCGGTGGCGCGGCGTACGCCATCGCGATCGGCAGCAAGCCGCGCCGCCCCGCCGGGCTCGCCCTGCTCACCTACCGCGAGGGCCGCCCGGTCGGCGTCCAGCCGGTGACGCTGCAGACCAACGGCCGGTTCGACGTCGGCACCTACGCCGCGCTCACCTACGCCGTCCCGGAGGTCAGCGTGCCGGAGCCGGAGTAGCGCCGGGGTCCTCCCTCTCGGCGAGTTCGCCCGGCGTCACGGCGGGTCTAGGATCCGTCCCGTGGGTACCGATGTGGAGCGGCTGCTGCCGACCGACGAGGCGGAGGCGCTGCTCGAGCTGGCGCGAGAGATCGCGGTCAAGGAGCTCGCGCCGCAGGTGGCCGAGGCCGAGGAGCTGGGGTTGTTCCCCGAGGCGGCCTACCGGCTGCTGGGGCGCTCCGGGCTGCTGAGCCTGCCGTTCCCGGAGGAGTACGGCGGGGGAGCGCAGCCGTACGAGGTGTATCTCCAGGTGGTCGAGGAGATCGCGGCGGCGTGGCCCAGCGTCGGTGTGGGCACCAGCGTGCACTCGCTCACCGCGACGGTGGTCGCGGCCAACGGGTCGCAGCGGCTCAAGGACGAGTGGCTGCCGCGGATGCTGGGCGGTGACTGGCTCGGCGCCTACTGCCTCTCCGAGCCGCAGGCCGGCTCCGACGTGAGCGGGATCCGGACGTCGGCCCGGCGCGACGGTGACGAGTACGTCGTGCGCGGCACCAAGCAGTGGATCTCCAACGGCTCGTGCGCGGACTACTACATCCTCTTCGCGCGCACCTCGGACGATGCTCGACGCGGTCTGTCGGCCTTCGTGGTGCCCGACGGTCTCGACGGGATGAGCTACGGCCCACCGGAGCGGAAGATG
Organism: uncultured Nocardioides sp.; assembly: GCA_964544855.1. Classification (GTDB taxonomy): domain Bacteria; phylum Actinomycetota; class Actinomycetes; order Propionibacteriales; family Nocardioidaceae; genus Nocardioides. The sequence continues at coordinate 2,945 of CAZJDU010000028.1, read as the reverse complement.
GGGCTGGCCTGCGACGTCACCACCCAGGTGCTCTTCGACGACGCCCGGGTCCCCGCCGAGCAGCTGATCGGCGAGGAGGGGCGCGGCATGCCGGTCGCACTCTCCGCGCTGGATGCCGGACGGCTGGGGATCGCCGCGGTCGCCACCGGGATCGCCCAGGCGGCGCTGACGCACGCGGTGGCCTACGCCGGGGAGCGCGAGCAGTTCGGTCAGACCATCGGCTCCTTCCAGGGCCTGCAGTTCCTGCTGGCCGACATGGCGGCCGAGGTCGAGCGGGCGCGGTCGACGTACCTCCACGCGGCCCGACTCAAGGACGCCGGCCGTCCCTTCAGCAGGCAGGCCAGCATCGCCAAGATCACGGCCACGGACGCCGCGATGCGGGTGACCACCGACGCCGTGCAGGTGCTGGCCGGCAACGGCTACACCCGGGAGTACCCGGTCGAGCGGCTCTTCCGCGACGCCAAGGTCACCCAGATCTTCGAGGGCACCAACCAGATCCAGCGGATGGTGATCGGCCGGGACCTGCTCTCCTGAGCAGACCATCTATCGTTGCCCGAGCAGCAAGATTGCGATCCCCGGTTGGTCTGTCGGGCCGGATCTGCTGCCCCGCCAGGCGGGCCCTATGGTGGTGCTGCGATCCCCGGTTGGTCTGTCGGCAGGGCCCGCCTGACTTTGAATCAGGACAAGCGACGTAGGTTCGACTCCTACCCGGGGAGCGAGTGGGCCGTGTCGTCGCGGCCCCGCCCGTCGTCCTGCCCCGATCCGATGTGAAACACTCGGAGATCTCCCCGGAGCAGCGCACCGCGGGGCGCGTTCGAGGTACGGCGACGAACGGATGACTCCCGGATCGGGGAGCGACGCGGGAGACTCGGCTTCCGCGGCACGAGGGCAACACCAAGGCAGGGGGATATGGCCGACGAACTGACGGTCATCGTGTTGGCGGCAGGTGGCGGCACCCGGATGCGGTCCAAGACGCCCAAGGTGCTGCACCGCATCGGCGGCCGCAGCATGGTCGGCCACGTGCTGAACGCGGTCCGAGTGATGCGGCCCACCCGCGTGGTGGCCGTCGTCGGCCACCAGCGGGAGCAGGTCGGCAACCACATCGTCGAGCAGTACCCCGACGTGGTCCTGGCCGTGCAGGAGGAGCAGCACGGCACCGGCCACGCCGTCAGCGTGGCGCTCGACGCACTGCTCGCGCGTGGCACCGCACCGGAGTCCGGCACGGTCGTCATCGCCTACGGCGACACCCCGCTGCTGACCGGCGACAGCCTGCGGGACTTCGCGACGGTGCACGAGGCGGCGCAGGCCTCGGTCAGCATTCTCAGCGGCGTGGTGCCCGAGCCGTTCGGCTACGGCCGGATCGTCCGCGACGAGGACGGCGACGTGCTGGCGATCGTCGAGGAGAAGGACGCGACGCCGGCCCAGCGCGAGATCGCCGAGATCAACTCCGGCATCCTCGCCTTCGAGGCCGGCTTCCTGCGCGAGATCATCGGCAAGATCGGCAACGACAACGCCAAGGGCGAGTACTACCTCACCGATGCGGTGCAGCTCGCCCGCGACGCGGGGCAGACCGTCACGGCGCACCCGATCGCCGACGTCGCGCAGACCGAGGGCGCCAACGACCGGGCCCAGCTCGCCGAGCTCGGTCGGATCATGAACCGCCGGATCCTCGACCGCTGGATGCGCGAGGGCGTCACGGTCGTCGACCCGGAGACGACCTGGATCGACGCCGACGTCCGCCTCGCCCGCGACGTCACCCTGCTGCCGGGCACGCAGCTGCTCGGCACCACGAGCGTCGCGGAGGACGCCGAGGTCGGCCCGGACACCACGCTGGAGAACTGCCAGGTCGGCACGGGCGCTCACGTGGTCCGCACCCACGGCACCGACGCCGTGATCGGCGCCGACGCGAGTGTCGGCCCGTTCTCCTACCTGCGGCCCGGCACCCGGCTCGGCGACGGTGGCAAGATCGGTGCCTTCGTGGAGACCAAGAACGCCGAGATCGGTCCCCGTGCGAAGGTCCCGCACCTCTCCTACGTCGGTGACGCCGACATCGGCGAGGGCAGCAACATCGGAGCCGGCACGGTGTTCGCCAACTACGACGGTGTCGCCAAGCACCGCACCACCGTCGGTCGCTATGCGAAGACGGCCTCCAACACCACCTTCGTCGCTCCGGTCGAGATCGGCGACGGCGCTGCGACCGGTGCCGGTGCCGTGGTGCGCAAGGACGTGCCGCCGGGGGCGTTGGCGCTCAGCTCCGGCCCGCAGCGCAACCTGCCCGGCTGGGCGCAGACCCGACGGGCCGGCACCCCGCAGGCCGAGGCCGCCGAGGCGGCCGCACAGCATGCCATTGATCACACCGAGGCGGGTGAACGGCCAGAGAACGGACCGGGAGTTGGGAGTGGCGCGGAGGACGGGGCAGAATCCTGAGGTGACGAGCCCGGCGACCCAGGAGCCACGCGTGACGGGAATCCAGCGGACCACCGAGAAGAACCTGATGGTCTTCAGCGGTCGAGCCCACCCCGACCTCGCCGTCGAGGTCGCCGATATCCTCGGCACCCCGCTGGTCCCGACGTCGGCCTACGACTTCGCCAACTCCGAGATCTACGTCCGCTACGAGGAGTCGGTCCGGGGCTGCGACGCGTTCGTGATCCAGAGCCACACCGCGCCGATCAACCAGTGGATCATGGAGCACCTCATCATGGTCGACGCGCTCAAGCGGGCCTCGGCCAAGCGGATCACCGTGGTCATGCCGTTCTGGGGCTACAGCCGCCAGGACAAGAAGCACCGCGGTCGCGAGCCGATCTCCGGTCGGCTGATGGCCGACCTCTTCAAGACGGCCGGCGCCGACCGGATCATCTCCGTGGACCTGCACGCCGACCAGCTGCAGGGTTACTTCGACGGCCCGGTCGACCACCTGATGGCGCTGCCGCTGCTCACCGACTACA